>DATHQQ010000410.1:0-5124 GCA_035482595.1 Verrucomicrobiia bacterium | reverse complement strand
TGATCGGCCCAGGTCCCGGCGGGGTCGAGGATCTCCGGCGGCACGCCCGGCACCGCCGTGGGCACGCTCAGGCCGAAATAGCGGTCCTTGCGGAAGGTCGCATTCGCGAGCTGGCCGTCGAGGGCGGCATTGAGAAGCAGGCGGGTCCATTGAATCGGCATGCGCCGGCCGCTGCCGAAGGCCCCGCCGGTCCAGCCCGTGTTCACCAGCCAGCAATCGGGACCATGGGTCTCGATCAGCCGGCGCAGCAGGTCACCATACTCGGAAGGGTGCCGCGGCATGAAAGGCGCGCCGAAGCAGGCGGAGAAGGTCGGCTGCGGCTCGACGACCCCCTTCTCCGTGCCGGCCACCTTGGCGGTGAAGCCCGACAGGAAGTGATAGATGGCCTGCGCCGGGGTGAGCTTGGCGATGGGGGGCAACACGCCGAAGGCATCGGCGGTCAGCATGACGATATTCCTGGGATGTCCGGCCTGGCCCGTGGCCGAGGCATTGGCGATGAAGGTGAGGGGATAGGCCGCCCTTGTATTCTCGGTCAGGCTGTCGTCGTCGAGATCGAGCCTGCGGGTGATCGGGTCGATCGCCACATTCTCCAGCACCGTGCCGAAGCGCTGGGTCGTGGCGTAGATCTGCGGCTCGGCCTCGCGGGACAGCTTGATGGTCTTGGCGTAGCAGCCGCCCTCGAAATTGAACACGCCCTCGGGGCCCCAGCCATGCTCGTCATCGCCGACCAGCACGCGGTCGGCCGAGGCGGAGAGCGTCGTCTTGCCCGTGCCGGAGAGGCCGAAGAAGATCGCCGCATCGCCGTCGGCGCCGATGTTCGCGGAGCAATGCATCGGCATCACGCTCTGCGCGGGCAACACATAATTGAGGAAGGTGAATACCGATTTCTTCATCTCGCCCGCATAGCTCGTGCCGCCGATCAGCACGAGCTTGTTGACGAAGTCGCAGGCGATGATCGTCTCCGACCGGATGCCGTATTTCTCGGGATCGGCCTTGAAGCTGGGAAGGTCGATGATGACCATGTCCGGCGCGAAGCCGGCAAGCTCGTCGCGCGGCGGGCACACCAGCAGATTGCGGATGAAGAGCGAATGCCAGGCGTATTCGGTATAGACGCGCGTCCTTATGCGATAGGCCGGATTGGCGCCCCCATAGAGATCCTGCACAAACAGCCCGCGTCCCGCCGCATGCTCGAGCATGTCGGCGCGAAGCTTCTCGAAGGAGTCGCGGGAGATGGCGCCATTGCTTTGCCACCAGACCGTCTGCTCCGTGGCGGGCTCGCGGACGACGAACTTGTCCTTCGGCGAGCGCCCGGTGTGCTTGCCGGTCTCGACGACCAGCGCGCCGCCCTCGGCAATCCGCCCCTCGCCGCGGCGCAGGATCTCCTCATAGAGTTCAGGCGCTTCCAGATTGCGCTTCAGTGCCGGCGAATTCGAGAGGCCCGTGGCGTCAAGGCCAAGGGTTTCTGCGTCAAGCCCTGGGGCTTTGGGGCGGTGGACCTGGTTCATGGATTTCTCTCCCGGGGATGCCGTCGCTGTCGGCCCGCCGTGCCTCCCAAGCCGCAGGCTGCAGAAAAAAGAATTATCGGCCCTCTAAGGTTGCATCACAAGTCGGCGGCAACGGGGCCGAAACCGGTCTCAATCGCATCGCGCTGGCCAAAGGCAGCCAAGAGGCCCAAAACGCATCGAGCCGCCCAAGGGCGGCTCGCGACGGAGGGCCGGATCACCCGAAAATCGTCTAGTAGCCTTCGCGATCCATCCGCTTGCGCATCAGCTTGCGGTGCCGGCGAACGGCCTCGGCCCGCTCGCGGGCCCGGCGCTCCGACGGCTTCTCGTAGTTGCGGCGCATTTTCATTTCCCGGAAGATGCCCTCGCGCTGCATTTTCTTCTTCAGCGCGCGCAGGGCCTGATCGACGTTGTTGTCGCGGACGAGTACTTGCAAGGCGGCTCTGGCTCCTGAAACAAAAGAGACATGGACGAAAAAGGCGTGAATCGACGGGCCCGACGACCCGAAGAGGCCGCTAGGTATCACATCGCCGGACGGTTGTGAAGGGGTTCCGCCGGGAACCCTTTTCGCCATCCCCCGCGCGAGCCATATTGGGGCCATGTCCATCCTGAAGATCGCCCGCATGGGCCATCCCGTGCTCCGCCACCCCGCCGAGCCCGTCGCCGACCCCACCGCCCCCGAGGTGCGGCGCCTCGTGGCCGATATGTGGGAGACGCTGGACGATATCGGCGGTGCCGGGCTTGCCGCTCCGCAGGTCCATGTCCCCTGGCGGGTGGTGATCTTCCATGTTCCGGCGGGGCGGGCGGCCCGCGAGGGGGCGGAACCGGTGGCGCCCATCGCCTTGATCAACCCCGAGATCACCCCCCTGGACGGGGAGAAAATCGGGGGCTGGGAGGCCTGCCTCTCGGTGCCGGGGCTGACGGGCTGGGTCCCCCGCCACGCCGCCATCCTTTATCGCGCCGTGACGCCGGAGGGGGAGGCGATCGAGCGCGAGGCGACCGGCTTCCACGCCCGGGTGGTGCAGCATGAATGCGACCATCTCGACGGCATGCTCTATCCCATGCGCATGACCGATCTCTCCAAGCTGATGTTCCTTGAAGAAATGCAGCGCGCCTATGGCGCCGATTCCCTGCCGGAGGATTGAGCGATGACGGATGCGGGCGAAAAAGATGGGGGCCGGAAGAGCGCGGCGGAGCTGCAGGAGCCCTTGATCGACGCCGCCCTTGCCCATGTGCCCTTCGACGGCTGGGGCCAGACGGCGCTGCTGGCGGCCGCGCGCGATCTGGGCATCGAGCGCGGTCTGGCCCTCAATGCCTTCCCCGGCGGGCCGGAGGAGATGATCGAGTATCACAGCCGCCTTGCCGACCGCCGCATGGTCGAAGCCTATGAAGCTTCCGCGACCGAGGGGCTGAAATTGCGCCAGAAGGTGGCGCTGGCGATCCGCTTGCGGCTCGCCGCCAACGCGCCCCATCGCGAGGCGATCCGGCGCGCTCTGTCGATCCTCGCCCTGCCGATCCATGCCCCGCTGGCGGCAAAGCTCATCTACCGGACGGTGGACGCCGTCTGGTACGCCATCGGCGACCGTTCGACGGACTATAATTTCTATACCAAGCGGGGGCTGCTGGCCGGGGTCTATAGCTCGACCTTGCTTTACTGGCTCAACGACAAATCCCCCGACAGCGAGGCGACCTGGTCCTTCCTCGACCGGCGCATTGCCGATGTGATGAAGATCCCCCAGGTCATGGCCCGGATCGGCAAGCTTACGGACAAGCTGCCCAATCCCTTCCGCTTCCTGCGGCGACGGCCGGCGCGGTAGGACCACAAAAAAAGAGCGAGCCGACCGGCTCGCTCTTGAGGGCTATGGCAAGCGAAGTTTAATGCGCGAGGCCTTGCTCCCGCGCGGCGTTGCGGATGGCCTTCTGCAGCTTTTCGAAGGCGCGCACCTCGATCTGGCGCACGCGTTCGCGGCTGATGTCGTATTCCTTGCTCAGATCCTCCAAGGTCGCTGGATCGTCCTTCAGCCGCCGCTCCATCAGGATATGGCGCTCGCGGGCGTTGAGGCCGTCCAGGGCCTTGCCCAGGAGCCGCTGGCGGGCGGAGAGCTCCTCGGTTTCGGCGAGGCGGGTCTCCTGGGTGGGGGATTCATCCACCAGCCAGTCCTGCCACTCGCCTTCGCCTTCGGCGCGCACCGGGGCATTCAGTGAATTGTCCGGGGCGGCGAGGCGACGGTTCATGGTCACCACGTCGTCTTCCGGCACCGAAAGCCGGTCGGAGATGACCTTCACCTGCTCGGGCGAGAGATCGCCCTCCTCGATCGCCTTGATCTGGCCCTTCACGCGCCGCAGATTGAAGAACAGCTTCTTCTGGGCGGCGGTGGTGCCGATCTTGACCAGCGACCAGCTGTGCAGGATGTACTCTTGGATCGCGGCGCGGATCCACCACATGGCATAGGTGGCCAGGCGGAAGCCGCGGTCCGGGTCGAAGCGCTTGACCGCCTGCATCATGCCGACATTGCCCTCGGCAATGAGCTCGTTGATGGGCAAGCCATAGCCGCGATAACCCATGGCGATCTTTGCCACGAGGCGAAGATGGCTTGTGACCAGGCGATGGGCGGCGTCGGGATCCTTATGCTCGCGCCAGCGCTTGGCCAGCATGAACTCCTCGTTCATTTCGAGCATCGGGAATTTGCGGATTTCTTGCAGATAGCGGGACAACCCGCTGTCGGAATTCAGGCTTGGTAGCGTTCTGATCGTGGTGGACATACCCCTCCTAACGCCCTGAACCGCTTTAATCCCCTCAGATTCACCGCGGCCAGGGTCTGTAGCGAAGATATGGTTGCCTTGCTGCACTGCGTCAAGAATAACTTACTATGCCGGTCGGATATAGACGGATTTGGCGCTATTTCAAGGCATTAATAAGGCAAGAGAGATCAGGGGGTATTGGGCTTTCGAAGGCCAGCCAGGCCCCGGTCCGGGGATGGCGGAAGCCCAGGCTGGCGGCGTGGAGGGCCTGGCGGCGAAAGCCGGCCAGGGCTTCCCGGCCGGCCGGGCTGAGACGGGCCCGGCGCTCGGCCGACTCCTTGCCATAGACCGGGTCGCCCAGCAGGGGATGGCCGATGGCGGCCAGATGGACCCGGATCTGGTGGGTCCGGCCCGTGGCCAGCCGGCATTCCACCAGGCTCGCCCCCAGCCCCAGGGCCGCCACCACCCGGTAGCGGGTGAGGGCCGCCCGCCCGCCCCGGCTGACCACCGCCATGCGCTTGCGGTCGACGGGATGGCGGCCGATGGCTCCCTCGATCTCCCCCTCCCGGGGGGCGGGCATGCCCCAGACCACGGCCAGGTAGTGCCGGTCGATCCGCCTGGCGGCGAAATCGGCCGCCAGGGCCTGATGGGCGGCATCGTTCTTGGCCGCCACCAGCAGGCCGCTGGTGTCCTTGTCCAGCCGGTGGACGATCCCCGGCCGGCGCTCGCCCCCGATGCCCGAAAGGGACTCCCCGCAATGGGCGATCAGGGCATTGACCAGGGTCTTGTCCGGATTGCCGGGGGCGGGGTGGACGACCATTCCCGCCGGCTTGTCGATGACGATGAGATCCGCGTCCTCATAGACGATGGCAAGATCCAT
>DATHQQ010000409.1:0-6716 GCA_035482595.1 Verrucomicrobiia bacterium | reverse complement strand
GGACCTCCGCGCTGACACGCAATTTCACCGAATATCGCGGCTACTGGCTGCCGACCAAGTTCAACAACCACGGCGCCGTGGACGAATATCACGCCTGCCGCGAAGGGGTGGTCGCGACGGACCTCTCGCCCTTGCGCAAGTTCGAGGTGCTGGGGCCCGATGCCGAGACGCTGATGCAGATCGCCTGCACCCGCAACATGCGCCGGCTGGCGGAAGGCCAGGCCGCCTATACGGCGCTCTGCTACGAGAGCGGCGGCATGATCGACGATGCGGTGGCCTTCCGCATGGGTGCCGACCGCTATCGCCTGATCGCCGGCGACGAATACACCGGCAAATGGCTGCGCGACCAGGCGGCGGCCCGCGGGCTGAAGGCCTGGGTCAAATCCTCGACGGACCAGCTCTGCAATATCGCCGTACAAGGGCCGAAGAGCCGCGAGGTGCTGAAGGGGATCGTCTGGACGCCGCCGGCCCGGCCGAGCCTGACCGAGATCCAATGGTTCCACTTCACCATCGGGCGGATCGGCGATCACGACGGGATTCCCGTCGTGGTCTCGCGCACCGGCTATACCGGCGAGCTGGGTTACGAGATCTTCTGCCATCCCAAGGATGCGACCGCCGTCTGGGACGCGGTCTTCGAGGCCGGCAAGCCCCAGGGCATCGTGCCGCTGGGCCTGGAGGCCCTGGACATGCTGCGGATCGAGGCGGGGCTGATCTTCGCGGGCTACGAGTTCACCGACCAGATCGATCCCTTCGAGGCTGGTATCGGCTTCACCGTCGCCCTCAAGGGCAATGAGGAGTTCATCGGCCGCGAGGCGGTGCTGCGGCGCAAGGACCATCCGCGGTACCAGCTCGTGGGCCTCGAGCTCAACGGCAATGAGACGGCGGGGAAGGGCGATTGCGTCCATGCAGGCCGCGCCCAGGTGGGCACGATCACCAGCGCCACCCGCTCCCCGATCCTGAAGAAGAACATTGCCCTTTGCCGCATGGACACCGCCTATGCCGCGCTGGGCACCGAGCTCGAGGTGGGCAAGCTCGATGGCCATCAGAAGCGCATCCCCGCGGTGGTCGTCCGCTTTCCCTTCTACGATCCGGAGAAGCTGAAGCCGCGGTCCTGATGCCGATGAGCGCCATGCCGCCCTTCCGCGCCGATATGGTCGGCAGCCTGCTGCGGACCGCGCCTCTCAAGGAAGCGCGCGCCCGCCGTCAGGCCGGAGAGATCTCCGCCGAGGCGCTGCGCCGGGTCGAGGACGCGGAGATCGGGAAGATCATCGCCCGCCAGGAAGCGGCTGGATTGCAATCGGCGACCGATGGCGAGTTCCGTCGCGCCTGGTGGCATTTCGATTTCCTCGAGGGGCTGCAGGGCGTCGAAGGCTATGAGACCGCCCAGGGCATCCAGTTCCAGGGGACCCAGACCAAGCCGCGCTCCGTGCGGGTGATGGGGAAACTGGGTTTCACCAACCATCCCATGCTGGATCATTTCCGTTTTCTGGCTGCGAACACGAAGCTGCTGGCCAAGATGACGATCCCCAGCCCCAGCGTGCTGCATTTCCGAGGCGGGCGCCACGCCATCAGCGCGGCCGTCTATCCCGAGATGGAAAGCTATTTCGCCGATCTCGCGGAGACTTATCGCAAGGTCGTCCAGGCCTTCGCCGCGGCGGGCTGCCGCTACCTGCAGCTCGACGATACGGTCTGGGCCTATCTCTGCTCGGAGGAGCAGCGCGCGCAAGTGCGCGCTCGGGGCGAGGACCCCGACAAGCTGCCCGCGGTCTATGCCCGCATGATCAACCATGCCATCGCGGATCGGCCGGCGGATATGCGCATCACCATGCATATCTGCCGCGGCAATTTTCGCTCCACCTGGATCTCGGAAGGCGGCTATGAGCCGGTGGCCGAGACCCTGTTCGGGAGCGTCGGGGTCGACGGCTTCTTCCTGGAATACGACACCGAGCGCGCCGGCGGCTTCGAGCCGCTGCGCTTCGTCAAGCCGGGGTCGCAGCGGATCGTACTGGGTCTCGTCACCTCGAAGAGCGGGGTGCTGGAAAAGCCGGACGACATCCGCCGCCGCATCGACGAGGCCGCCCGCCATGTGGCCATGGACCAGCTCTGCCTCAGCCCGCAATGCGGCTTCGCCTCGACCGAGGAGGGCAATCTCCTGGCCGAAGAGGAGCAATGGGCAAAGCTGGCGATGATCGTGGAGACGGCGCGAAAGGTTTGGGGCTGAAGCGAAGGCTGCATTTCCTTGCCGTCATTCCCGCGAAAGCGGGAATCCAGGGCGAGCGACGAGGCCTGCGGCCCTGGATTCCCGCTTTCGCGGGAATGACGAAGGAAAAAGGGGAGGCGTTCAGGCCACCGGAATCTTCGTGTCGTACTTCACCCGCGCCAGACAGAAGCTGGAGCGGAACATGCGGATGTTCGGCTCATTGGCGAAGACGCGCCGAGCGAACTCGTTGTACTCAGCCATGTCGCCGACGCTCACCACCACCAGATAATCCGCATCGCCGGAAACGAAGTAGCACTGCATCACCTCGGGATGGCGCATCATCTTGCGCTCGAAATTCTCCAGCAGATCCTCGCGCTGGCGCTCCAAGGTGATGCTGGCGAAGACGATCAGCGAGCGGCCGACCTTCACCGGATCGACCAGAGAGACGTCGCGGGCGATGATGCCCTCCTCGCGCAGGCGGCGGACCCGGCGGTGGCAGGGCGGGGGCGAGATGCCCACCTTCTCGGCCAAGGCCTGGTTGGTGATCTGATTGTCCTCCTGCAGCAACGCCAGGATCTTGCGGTCGATGGCATCCAGTGTGGCTGCGGGCTCGGGGGAAATCTCCGGAATAATCTTTCGTCGCGTGGCCATTTTCTTCTCACCGATTACGAATGAAGGCGCTCCCGACAGCATAATTGGAAAGAATTGACCATAACAACGAAATCCGTTCCGTCACCCGCTGGGCTAATTTCGGGGGACAGCAACAGGAGGCGGCGATGCAGGCGGATGGGGCGGGGATCTACGACAATTCCTTCGAGGTGCATGACAAGGCTGCGCTGGGCAAGGCCCGCGCGCTGATCGATTCCCTGGAGGCGGTGGAGGTCGGCCGCGAGGTCCTGGCCGCCGTCGACCGCAACCGGCGCTGGCGCGGCGAGCAATGCATCAATCTATTGGCGCCCGAGGCCCCGACCAGCCCCGGCGTCCGGGCGCTGCTGGCCTCGGAGATCGGGACCCGCGCGGCGGAGGGCCATATCGGGCCGGTCAACCGCTGGTTCGCCGGCACGCGCCATATCGACGAGGTCGAGGCCCTGGCGGTGGAACTGATGAAGAAATACTTCCGCTGCCGCTATGCCGACCATCGCATGTGCGCCAGCATGATCGGCAATGCGGTGGCCTATACGGCGCTGACGGAGCCCGGCGATGTCATCATGAGCGTGGCCCAGCCCTTCGGCGGCCATAGCTCCAACCGGAACATCGGCCCGGCGGGGGTGCGGGGCCTCGAGATCGTCGATATCCCCTTCGATCCCGGCGAGCTCGATGTGGATCTGGACGCCTTCCGCAAGTTGGCACCGCAGATTCGCCCCAAGATGGTGACCCTCGGGCTGTCGATGACTCTCTTTCCGCTGCCGGTTCGCGAGATGAAGGATGTGATCGCCGAATGGGGCGGCAAGCTCTTCTTCGACGGTGCCCATCAGATCGGGCTCATCGGGGGCGGGCAGTTCCAGGACCCCTTGCGCGAGGGGGCGGATATCCTGACCGGCTCCGCCGGCAAGACCTTCAGCGGCCCGCAATCGGGCATCATCCTGTGGGACGATCCGGCTTTGACCGAGCCGGTGACCACCGCTGTCTTCCCGGTCTGGGCGGCCACCCATCAGGTCAATCGTGTGGCGGCGCTGGCGCTCGCGACCGCCGAGGCGCTCGCCTTCGGTCCGGCCTATATGGCCCAGATCGTGCGCAACGCCCAGGCTCTGGCTCGCGCTCTCGAGGAACGCGGCATTCCCATGCTGGGGGCGGCCAGGGGCTTCACCCGCACCCATCAGGCCATCGCCGATGTCGGCCGCTTCGGGCGCGGCCTCGCCGCGGCGCAGAAGCTCGAGCGGACCAATATCATCGTCAATAAGAACCTGCTGCCCTATGACAAGCCGGAGGATTGGGACTATCCCAGCGGGCTTCGCATCGGCACCATCGAGGTGACGCGGCTGGGCATGAAGGAGCCCGAAATGGCAATCCTCGCCGATTTCATCGCCGAAGTGCTCGTTGCGGGCGTCGCACCGGAATCGGTGCTGCCTCGGGTGCTCGATTTCCGCGCCGGCTATCAGCGGTTGTACTATTGCTTCGAAAACGGATTGCCCGCCTGAAGCGCCATCCGATCGGGCAGAGCCATTTCCTTCCGTCATCCCGGCGAAAGCCCGGATCCACGGGCCAGACGCTCGATACCCGTCGCTCGCCCCTGGATTCCGGCTTTCCCCGGAATGACGAGAGGGGTAGAAGCCGGTGCAGTCCGATCTACGATCGGCTTGGCACTGCAATCCCACGAGGTGAGCGACATGGCGAAGAAGATCGACCTTTCCAGCGTCCCGACCCAGACCGGCAGCTCCTATCCGCCGCCCTTCGACGCGCCGTGCAAGGATCAATCCACCCAGCGCCTGGCCCGCCACGCCGGCCTGACGCTGTTCGGTGTCAACCTCACCGTCATCGCGCCCGGCGCCTGGTCCAGCCAGCGTCATTGGCACAGCCATGAAGACGAGTTCGTCTGGGTGATGGAGGGCGAGCTGACGCTGGTCACCGACGCCGGCGAGGAGGTCTTGCGCCCCGGCGATTGCGCTGCCTTCCGCCGCGGCGACCCCGACGGCCACCATTTGATCAACAAGTCCGGCCGTCCGGCCAAGGTCCTCGAGATCGGCAATTCCGACCCGAAGGACCGCTGCGTCTATTCGGACATCGACATGGTAGCAGAGCCCGGCGTGGCGCACTTCAGCCACCGCGACGGAACGCCCTATCCCGTCCCCGACTGAACGCAACCTTATCCGTCATACCGGCGAAAGCCGGAATCCAGGGGCGAGTGGCAAGGTCCCGGACATGTGGCCCCTGGGTTCCGGCTTTCGCCGGAATGACGAAGGAAAGAACTACGGCTGCGTCTTCAGCTCCTGTTGCCGGATCGCCTCGATGACCAGCGGCTTCACTGTGTCATAGCTGGGCTCGCCCTCGAATACCTTGAAGGTCGTCGCGGCGCCGTCGCTCTCCAGATCGAGGTGGAAGATCCATTCCTTGGTGGGGTGACCGAGCAACTTCACGGCATTGGCATTGGCGGCGGTCGAGGAGCTGAGGGCGATGGTGTAGACCGTATTCCCCTGCTCATTCAGGATGAAGAAGCGATAGCGCGACGGCCAGGCGCCGATGAGGTCGAAATACTCCGCGACCGCCACGCTGTAGCTGCCGACGGCGAAGAGGTCGCGCAGATAGTGATCGATCGCCTTGGTCTGCTTGTTCGCCGTGGTCTTGTGGAGATAGAGCAACTCGGTCCGCTCGCGATCCCGGGCCGCCATGTCGCCGGTGATCTCATAGAGCTTCACCAGCTCGCCCCGCGGCTCGATGGAATCCGGCAGCAGCTGCTTGCAGGTCTTGTAGTAGTCGATGGCCTGGGGGAGGTTGCCGATGCCCGCGGCCATGGTGCCCGCTCGGCAATAGGAGCGCTTCGCCGTGGGCTCGCGGGCGATGATCTGCTGATAGAGGGCAAGGGCCTGCTCGTATTGCCCGGCATTGGCGAGACCTTCGGCCTGCTTGAAGGTTGCCTCCGCCCAGGCGGTGTCGGCGCGCACGGGCCCACATAGGCTCACCGCGATCAGGAAAACGGCGACGGCAAAGCAAAGGGAGAGGCTCGATCGAGCCTCTCCCCCCATGCCGCTCCCAGACTTATGCCTATTGAGGACGATCGCTCACTCCGCCGCCTTGCTGGCGGCCGCCTCCTTCAGCAGCTTCTCGGCCAGCGCCTGCTTGCCGGCGCTGTCGAGCTTCTTGATCTCGTTGTTCAGCACCCGCTCGTTCACCGCCTGGTTCCAATAGTCCAAGGTGGAGAAGCCGAGCAGGGAGGCCTTACCGATGAACTGGCGCAGCACCTCGTTGGTGGGTCCCATGACCCAGCCGGCCTTGCCGTCGCGCAGATAGCGCTCGATCCCCAGCCCCGGCTTGTAGCCGGTACCGCCGCAGGCATGGAGCATCTTGTCCGCCACATGGGCGACGTTCTTGGCCGCGTTGAACTTCACCTGCCACATCCAGTGCAGATACTGGGCCCGGGGCAGCTTGGCGAGGTCGCGATGGAGCGACCAGTCGCAATTGTTGGTCGCCGTGTCCATGGCATGGGCCATCTGGAAGACCATGGCCCGCGAGGCGTTGGTGTCGGAGATCGCCTCGCCGACATAGTCCTGGATGGTCGGATAGTCGGCGACCCGCATGCCCACATCGGCATGCTTCTTCATGGTGGTATGGCGCTTGGCGATGTCGATCAGCCCGAGGGAGATCCCGTTCCAGCAGGAGGAGGAGCAGAGCAGAAAGAAGGGATCGACGCATTCGTCGTTGGAATTGGCGCCGTCGCCCTTGGGCCCGACGAGCCGGTCGGCCGGGATCACGACATTGTCGACCTCCAGCGTGCCCGACTGATTGCCGCGCAGGCCCAGGCCATCCCATTTCGAGGGCTCGGCCTTCACCTCGTTGTCCATGATCAGCCAGCAGGAGAGAT
>DATHQQ010000408.1:0-4993 GCA_035482595.1 Verrucomicrobiia bacterium | reverse complement strand
ATAGAATCGCCGGAGGCGCGGATCGGCGAAGGCCTTGACCAGGCTGGCGAGGCTCTCCCGCGGCTGGGCCTCGTTCCCGCCCGGCGCCTTCGTCTCTCGGAAGCAGAGCAGCACCACGAGCGTGGTCGACGCCAGCAGGATCACGACCGCCCAGAACGGGGTGGCATCGCTGAACCAGGAGAGGAGATGCGGATCGGTGAGCTTGCCGCCGCCGAGCGGGCCGACGATATAGGCCAGGCTCACCGCCATATAGATATAACCGAAATAGCGGTTGCGCTGCTGAGGCGCGACAAGATCGGCGATAGCGCTCTGGGCGGTCACGATATTGGCCTCGGCGAATCCGGCGACCAGCGAGGCGAAGCCCAGCAGCGCCAGGTTATTGGCCGTGATGGCGAGGCTGATCAGCACATAGCAGGCGGCGGTGACGGTGAGCGAGGCGAGCAGGACCGGCCGCCGCCCGAAGCGATCGGAGAGGGATCCCAGAATCGGCGAGCCGATGAGCTGGCCCAGCGGATAGAGGCAGAGCAGGACGCCCAGCATGATGGTGCGCAAGGAGGTCGAGCTGCCCGGCGGCAGCATGGCGCGGTCGCCGCGCAGCAGCATGGGGGTGAAGACGGTGATCATCAGGCTGTAGCCCACGAAACCCATGAACACGACGACATAGAGCGGCAGGAGGCGCCCGAACGGCTGCCGCTCGGCCAGGCTCATCGGCGGTCCTGCCGGTCGAGCAAGGTGATGCCCAGGGCGGCGAGAGTGACACAGGCGATGGCCGCCAGCATGGAGAGGCCGATGGCCTGGCCCAGAAACAGGGCGCCCACCAGCGCGCCGATGGCGGGCTCCAGCGTCACCAGCACGCCATAGGTCCGGGCCGACATCCGCTGCAGGGCGCGGAATTCGAGGGCGAGGGGAAAGGCGGCATTGAGCAAGGCGACCACCAGAGCCCCGCCGATCTCGAGCACATGCCCATGGATCATGCGTCCCTCCGCCAAGGCGAAGGGCAGGAGCATCAGGCTCGAGACGGCCAAGCCGAAGGTGAGGCCGTCATGGCCATCGAAGACTGCGCCCAGCTTCTTGCTCAGCGGCACGAAGGCCGCCCAGCCCAAGGCGCCGATGGCGGCAAGGCCGAGGCCGCGGGGATCGAGATTGCCGCCGATCTCCGGCGTCAGCAGGCCGATGCCGAGCGCGGCGACGGCGATGCAAGCGAAGTGAAGTGGACGGCGCGAGGTCGCAACCGCGAGGCCGAGCGGGCCCAGAAAGGCGATGGTCGCCGCGATGCCCAGAGGGATGTATTGCAGCGCCGGGAAGAAGGAGAGGGCCGTGGCGGCATCCGCCAGGCCGAAGAGCAGGATCAGCCCGGCACCCTGGCGGATCCGGCGATCGATCTTCGGGCGCGAGAAGACGGCCAGCAGCAAGGCCGCGAAGGCGGCGCTGAGAAAGACCGTTCCCGCCGTGCCGAGGTCGGCGAAGAGCGTGGTCGCCAGCGCCGAGCTCAGCTGAATCGAGAGGATCGACAGGAGGAGGAGCGCCGTCGGGGGAACGCGGCCGAAGGCTTGGGCGAGGGCGGCAGGCCTCGCGCCAGCATCTTTCCATGGCTTCGGCGGCGCCATAGCGTAAGGCGCGTTCAGGCTTTGTTGACTCATTGCAGCTTCCCCTTTCCGTCCAATCGCGATTCAATAGGATAAGGAGCCGGCGTCAATCGCCGAGCCGGTCGTCTGGGAGGCTTGGATGGGACGGAGTGGTAGATCGGCCGAGCGATGGGTTCGCGCGATGGCGCGTCGCTGAACCGGTTCCCGCCCCATGGCCATCGCGATCTTCGATGTCGGAAAGACCAATGTGAAGCTGTCTCTGGTGGAGGCCGGGGCCATCCGCCAGACGCTCTCCGCACCGAACCGGGTCCTGTCCGGGCCGCCCTTCCCCCATTACGACGAGGCGGGCATCTGGTCCTTCCTGATGCAGGGCCTCGCCCGTCTCGGCGCCGCAGCACCGATCGCGGACATCGTGGTGGTCGCCCATGGCGGGGGCTGCGGCCTGGTCGATGCGGCGGGCGCGCTGGTGCTGCCGATGCTCGACTACGAGATGCCGATCGAGGATGACGACTACGACCGCGTGGCCTCGCCCTTCTCGGAGACCTTTTCGCCGCCGCTGGGTGGCCTCAACATCGCCCGGCAGCTGCTCTGGTTTCAAAAGGCCTTCCCGGCGGCGTTCCGGCGCGCGCACCACCTCCTGCTCTACCCGCAATATTGGAGCTTTCGCCTGAGCGGCGTCGCCAGCAGTGAGCTCACCTATCTCGGCTGCCATACCGGCCTCTGGCAGCCGGTCGCGGGACGCGTCAGCGGGCTGGTGGAGCGCATGGGATGGCAAAGGCTGTTTCCGCCTTTGCGCAAGGCCGATGATGTGCTGGGCCCGATCCTGCCGGCGATCGCGGCCGAGACGGGATTGCCCAAGGACTGCCGGGTGCGGGTGGGAATCCATGACAGCAGCGCCTCCTTCCTGCGCCATCGCCTCACCCGCCCCATGCCTTTCGCCGTCGCCTCCACCGGCACCTGGGTGGTCACCATGGCGGCCGGCGCCGACGTCGCGGGGTTGCCGGAGAACCGCAGCTGCCTGGTGAATGTCGACGCGCTTGGCTCGCCGGTTCCCTGCGGCCTGTTCCTGGGCGGACGGGAATATGCCCAGCTGACCGAGGGTGCTGGCAGCGCGGCCGCGCCCCCGGGCGATATCGCCGCGGTGATCGAAAGCGGCGCCATGCTGATACCACCGGTCGGGAGCTACGGCGGCCCTTTTGCAGGCCGGCCCTTGGGCGAGCCCGGCGGGCCGCAGCCGGGCTCGGAAGGCGAGATCGTCGCGCGCGCGAGCCTCTATCTGGCGCTGATGACCGATTACTGTTTCGGTTTGATCAAGGCCAAGGGGCCGGTGGTCGTCGAAGGCAGCCTGACCGGCAACGAGATCTTCCTGGCCGCGCTGGCCGCGCTGCGCCGGCCGGAGACGGTGCTGGTCTCCAATGACCCGACGGGGACCGTCAGCGGCGCGGCCCGCCTGGCAGGCGAGGAGATTCCCGATCCGCTGCGGGTCGCGGCACCGCTGAGCCTGCCCTTCGAGGCCTATCGGACCACCTGGCGGCAAGCGCTCCCGCCATGACCCCTCTGGTGGAATTGGCGAGGGTGTCGAAATCCTTCGGCCCGGTGCGGGTGCTGAACGGCATCAGCTTCGATGTCCGCCCGGGCGAGGTCCATGCGCTGCTGGGCGAGAACGGCGCCGGCAAATCCACCCTGATCAAAATCATCGCCGGGGTGCTCCCCGCCGATGCCGGCGAGATGCGGGTCGAGGGCAGGCCGGTCAAATTCTCCTCGCCGCGCGAGGCGGCCGCCCAGGGCATCGCCACGGTCTATCAGGAATTGCTGCTGTTCCCCGAGCTGAGCGTCGCAGAGAACATCTATATCGGCCACGCGCCGCGCACCCGCTGGGGCAGCGTGGATTGGTCCGCCATGCGGGCGGGCGCTCGCGCCCTGCTCGATTCCCTCGACAGCCATGATCTCGACGTCGATGCGATCGTCGGCCGGCTGTCGGTCGCGAACCGCCAGCGGGTCGAAATCGCCAAGGCGCTGTCGCAGAATGCCAAGCTGGTCATCATGGACGAGCCGACCGCGGCGCTGGCGGATGGGGATGCGCGCCGGCTGTTGGAGGTGGTCCGGCGACTGCGCGAGCGCGGGGTCGGCATCGCCTATGTCACCCACAAGCTGTCGGAGGTCTTCGCTCTGGCCGACCGGGTGACGGTGCTGCGCGACGGCGCCCATGTCGCCACCAAGCCGATCGGCGAAGTCAGCGAATCCGATCTGGTCTCCATGATGGTGGGCCGCGCCATCGACCAGCTCTTTCCGAAGTCCGAGACGGTGCCGGGGGAGACCGCTCTCGAGCTCCGCGGCCTTTGCTGCGGCGAGGCGGTCCACGACATCGACCTGAGCTTGCGGACCGGCGAGATCCTCGGCATCGCGGGGCTGATCGGCTCGGGCAGGACCGAGCTCGCCCTCACGATCTTCGGCATCACCCCGGCGACATCCGGGGTGATCCTGGTCAAGGGCAAGCCGGTCTCGATCCGCAGCCCCTCGGCGGCGCGCAGCCTGGGCATCGCCTATGTGCCGGAGGATCGCGGTCTGCAGGGGCTGATCCGGCCGCAGACGGTGCGCGAGAACATCTCCCTGACGATTCTCGACCGCATTTCCCGTGCGCTGCTGATCGATCGCGGCAAGGAGAACGCCCTGGCCCGGGAGGCCATCGCGCGCTTCGGCATCCGTGCCCGGGGGCCGGAGCAGAGGGTGCGGCAGCTCTCCGGCGGCAATCAGCAGAAAGTCGTGCTGGCCAAATGGGTCGCGACCGAGCCCAAGGTGCTGATCATGGACGAGCCGACACGCGGCATCGATGTCGGCGCCAAGGCGGAGATCCATGGGCTGATGAGTCGTCTCGCCGGCCAGGGCCTCGCCATATTGATGATCTCCAGCGAGCTTCCCGAGGTGCTCGGCATGAGCGACCGGGTGCTGGTCATGCGCGGGGGCCGGATCGTGCAGTCCTTCGAGCGGCGGGACGCGACGCCGGATGCCGTGGGCGCGGCGATGACCGCGGCCGGCCAAGTGGCGGAGGCCGTGTCATGACGGCGCGGAGCTTCGGCATCGCCGGGCCGGTGCCGGTTCGCCGCTGGGCGACCCTCATCGAATCCTATGGCCAGGAGCTGGTGCTGCTGGCGGTGATCCTGCTGCTGTTCCTGGTGGTCGGCCTGGTCAACCCGCGCTTCCTCGGGGCTTCCAATCTCATCAGCCTCTTCGCGGGTAATGCCTATATCGCCGTGGCCGCCATCGGCATGTCGCTGGTGATCATCTCCGGCCATATCGACGTCTCGGTGGGCTCGCTGATCGGTGTGCTCGCGACGATTTCCGGGAGCCTTGCGGTCCATGGCTATCCGATCATCGTGGCCTGGCTGGCGCCGCTGGTGCTCGGCATG
>DATHQQ010000407.1:0-5434 GCA_035482595.1 Verrucomicrobiia bacterium | reverse complement strand
TCCGTCCACCACGGCCACGCGGGTTTCCTCCGGGTGGGTGGCATCGATAAGCATGCGCTTTGCCATAGGCAATATTCTCCATGACGCGGCCGGCGTGGGCCCGTAGCGCGGGCGCCAGCGGCGCGACAAGACTGGGGGTTGAACCGAAAATCCTCATAGCGACCCTTCAGGCCGGCCCCGGATCGACCAGGGCAAATCGAACCGCCCTCATGCAGCGGCCGGTGCCAAACGAGACGACGGCCGAACACGCGAGGGCGAATCCCTCTGTCCGCGCGCTGCCGGCATGCCGGGGACCCTATCCTGGCCTTTGAGGGCAGCCGCCGGGCCGTTATCGGCCTGCTCGGCGCCGCTCCAAGTCCTTGGGGCCGGGTGCCCGTTCGATCCGGGCGCCTGGCGCACCGCAACGAGATGCGGACAGCCCGGAACTTAGCGGGCATAGCCCTTCGCGACAACAAGCTTTTCGCGCGACACTGTCTGAGATATGCATTTTCTGATAGATTCCAATGACTTTGTCGAAAATATTTGCTAAGAATGCGAAGGGCAGATCGCAACATGCTTGATTCGCGTCGATGGTTCCTCTTTTTGCTGGCCCTATGCCTGCTTTCCCGCGGGGCATGGGCGGAGGAGGCTATTCTCCAAATCCGCCTGGGGATCCATACCGACGCCACCCGCATCGTCCTCGACCTGGCGGAGCCTACGGCCTATCGGGTCGGCCTGCTGGCAAGCCCGAACCGCCTCTATATCGAGCTTCCCGCGGCGGCTCTGCCGGCCGGTTTGCCGCGCGGGCGGGGCCTCGTCGAGGGGCTGACCTTCTCATCCAATTCGGGCCTGCTGCGCCTGATCGCCATTCTGAATGGACCGGTTACGGTGACCAAAGCCGATCTCATCCCGGGCTCCGGCGGTGCCGTCTCGCGCCGCCTGGTGGTGGATGTAAGCCCGGCGAGCGGGCCGGATTTCGCCGCGGCCCTGGGCAATGGACCGATCGATTCCAATCCGCCCATTGTCCTTGGCGGCGCCGAGCCGCAAACCGCGCCGGTTGTTGCCCAGGAGGTGCCTGCCGCGGCCCCTGCCGGCGGCTCGGTCCTGGCGGTCGTCGATGGTTCCTCGGTTGTTCCGGTGCTGCGTCCCGGGACCGTCAACAAGCTCTCGGCCGGCCTGGGATCCTCGGCCTATACGCCGCCCTCCAGCACCTCGGCCGTGCTCCAGGCGAGCACCACCTCATCGGTTGCCCCCTTGGCCAGCAGCAGCAGCAACGCCGCCCTGGCGACGACCCTGCTCTGGCCCAGCACCGTGCCGACCTTGCGGCCCGGAACCGCGCCCGCCGCCGTGCTGCCCCTGATCTATATCGACCCCGGCCATGGCGGGCCCGATCCCGGGACCATCGGCACAACCGGCACTTATGAGAAGGATGTCACCTTGGCCATGGCCAAGGAGCTGCAGCGCCAGCTCCTGGCCACCGGGCGCTATCGGGTCAAGATGACCCGCGACAGCGACAGGTTCGTGGCGCTGCGGCCGCGTTTCGAGATGGCGCGCCGGGATCATGCCGACATGTTCATCTCGCTCCATGCCGATGCGAATCCCTTTTTCGCCGCCCGTGGGGCCACCGTCTACACCCTCTCGGAAACCGCCTCCGACTCCGAGGCGGAGGCTCTGGCGGCGAAGGAAAACAAGGCCGACCTCATCGACGGGGTGGACCTGTCCCAGCAGAACAACACGGTCACCTCGATCCTGATCGATCTGGCCCAGCGGGAGACCAAGAACCGCTCCGCCGCCTTCGCCGAGCTCCTGGTCCATGACATGGGCCAGGTCACTCTCATGCTGCGCAACTCCCACCGTTTTGCCGGCTTTGCCGTGCTCAAGGCCCCCGATATCCCCTCCGTGCTCATCGAACTCGGCTATCTCTCCGACCCCCAGGACGAGGCCCTGTTGATTTCGCCGCTGCATCGGACCAAATTGGCGGGAGCAATGCTGCACGCCATCGACGGCTACTACACCGAGATGGCGAGCGGAACCCGATCCTGAATTAGAGTGCCGCCACGGCCCAAGGCTGGAGCGATGCGTTTCCTTAGATTTCTCGGTTTCCTCTTCGTTCTGGGGGCGGTTCTGCTTGCCGCGGGCGCCGTCGCCGGCTATCTGGTGGTCCAGCGCTATACGGCCGACCTGCCGGACTATACCCAGCTCGCCAAATATGATCCGCCGGTGGTGACCCGCGTGCTGGCGGGCGACGGGCGGCTGCTGGCCGAATATGCGATCGAGAAGCGCGTCTTCCTGCCCATCGGCTCGATCCCCAAGCGGGTGATCAGCGCCTTCCTCGCCGCCGAGGACAAGAGCTTCTACACCCATCCCGGCATCGACATCCTCGGCATCGTGCGTGCCGGCGTTACCAATTTGACGCATATGGGGACCGATCGCCGGCCTGTCGGCGCCTCCACCATCACCCAGCAGGTCGCCAAGAACTTCCTCCTCGGCAACGAGGTCTCGCTGAGGCGCAAGGTGCGGGAGATCATGCTCGCCCTGCGCATAGAGAGAGCCTACAGCAAGGACCGCATTCTCGAGCTTTATATGAACCAGATCTATCTGGGGGCCGGCAATTACGGCGTGACGGCCGCGGCGCTCAATTATTTCAACAAGCCGCTCGACGATCTCAGCATCGCCGAATGCGCCTATCTCGCCTCTCTCCCCAAGGCGCCCAACAACTACGCGATCGACAAGCATCCCGAGGCGGCGCTGGCGCGGCGCAATTGGGTGATCGGGCAGATGCAGGACGCCGGCTACATCACCGCCGCGGAAGCCGCGGCAGCGACGGCCGAGCCGCTGAAGCTCATTCCGCGCGGGGCGACAGAGACCGTGACCGCCGATTATTTCGCCGAGGAGGTGCGCCGCGAGCTGGTCGCCCGCTTCGGCGAGGACGCGCTCTACAAGGGCGGTCTGACGGTGCGCACCTCCCTCGATCCGCGGCTGCAGGCCATCGCCGACAAGGTGCTGCATGACGGGCTGGTGAAATACGACCGGGCCCATGGCTTCCGGGGGCCCATCGCCAAGATCGACGCCACCGGCAATTGGCCGCAGGCGCTGACCGCCGTGCCGCCGCCGGCCGGGCTCTATGGCTGGAAGCTGGCCGTGGTGCTGAGCACCGATGCCAAGACCGCCAGGATCGGGCTGGGCGAGGGCAGCGAGGGGCAGATTCCCCTGGCCGAGCTCACCTGGGCCCGCCATGTCGACCCCACCAGCCACAATATGGGCGCCGCCATCCACAAGGCGAGCGATGCCCTGGCAGTGGGCGATGTGATCGCCGTCGAGCCCGTCGCCAAGGATGCCGCCGGCAAGGACTATCCGGCCGACACCTATGGGCTGCGCCAGATCCCCGAGATCAGCGGCGCCATGGTGGCGATGGATCCCCATACCGGCCGCGTGCTCGCCGTGACCGGGGGCTGGAGCTTCCAGATCAGCGAGTTCGATCGCGCCATCCAGGCCATGCGCCAGCCGGGCTCGGCCTTCAAGCCGATCGTCTATCTGACGGCCCTGGAGAACGGCTTCACGCCTTCGACGGTGATCATGGATGCGCCGATCGTCGTCGATCAGGGGCCGGGCCTGCCGCTGTGGCGGCCGGAGAATTTCGAGAAGAGCTTCCTCGGCCCCGCCACCCTCCGGGTGGGCCTGGAGAAGTCGCGCAATCTGATGACCGTGCGCGTCGCCCAGGCCATCGGCATGAAGAAGGTGGCCGAGACGGCCCAGCGCCTCGGCGTGGTCGACAATCTCCAGCCGGTCCTGGCCATGGCGCTGGGGGCGGGCGAGACGACGGTGCTGCGGCTGACCAACGCCTATTCCATCATCGACAACGGCGGCAAGAAGGTGACGGCGAGCCTGGTCGATCGCGTCCAGGACAAGCTCGGCCGCACGGTCTTCCGCACCGACAACCGGCCTTGCGACGGGTGCAGCGGGCTGGAATGGAAGGATCAGGCGCCGCCCCAGATTCCCGACACCCGCGAGCAGGTGGTGGATCCGGCCAGTGCCTATCAGATGGTTTCGATGATGCAGGGCGTGGTCCAGCGCGGCACGGGCTCCATCATTGGTCAGCTTGGCCGCCCGCTCGCCGGTAAGACCGGCACGACCCAAGATTCGAAGGATGTCTGGTTCGTCGGCTACTCGCCCGATCTCGCCGTCGGCTGCTATATGGGCTATGACCAGCCGCGCTCCCTGGGGGGCGACACTGCCACGGGCGGGATGATCATCGCGCCGCTGTTCAAAAGCTTCATCGCCGAGGCGCTCAAGGGCCAGCCCAATGTGCCCTTCCGCATTCCCCCCGGCATCCGCCTTGTGCGAGTCAATCTTCAGACCGGGCAGCGGGCCCAGCCGGGCGACAGCCAGGTTATCGTCGAAGCCTTCAAACCCGGCACCGAGCCAAATGGCGACAACAACCAGGTCATCATGGGCATCGGGGTCGCGGGCTCCGGTGCGGGCGACGCGCCGACCCCGGCGGCGGATTCGAGCGGCGGTCTCTACTGAGCGGTCGCATCCGACGGGCTATCGACCGCTGACTATTGACCGGCGGGCTATTGACCCCTGGGCCCGGCAGTTTCTATAAGGCGCGCTCGAAGCCAAACGAAGGAATCAAGTCATGCGTGGCGAAGCCGAAGCGATGGTGGCGCAGATCCGAGCTGCGCTGACCTTGCTGAGGAGGCATCTTTGACTGGGACAATGCGCTGAAGCGGCTCGCCGAGCTCAACGCCCGCGCCGAAGACCCCTCATTGTGGAATTCCCAGGCCGCCGCGCAGCGGGTCATGCGCGAGCGCAACCGCCTGGCCGGCCAGATCGAAGCGGTGAAGGTCCTGGAGCGCCAGCTCGAGGATGCGCTCACCCTGATCGAGCTGGGCGAGGCGGAGGGCGATGCGGCCACGGCTGCGGAAGGCGAAGCGGCCTTGAGCCGCGCGGCCGAGGAGGCCGAGAAGCGCCAGCTCGAGACCCTGCTCTCCGGCGAGGCCGACGCCAATGACTGCTATCTCGAGGTCCATGCCGGCGCCGGCGGCACCGAGGCCCAGGATTGGGCGGAGATGCTGCAGCGCATGTATGTGCGCTGGGCCGAGCAGCATGGCTACAAGGTCGAGTGGCTGGAGGAGAGCCCGGGAGAAGAAGCCGGCCTCAAATCGGCGACCATCCAGGTCTCGGGCGAGAACGCCTATGGCTGGCTGAAGACCGAGAGCGGCGTGCATCGCCTGGTGCGCATCTCGCCCTATGACAGCGCGGCGCGCCGCCACACCAGCTTCAGCTCGGTCTGGGTCTATCCGGTGGTCGACGACACCATCGAGGTGGAGGTCCTGGACAAGGATCTCCGGGTCGACACCTTCCGCTCCTCGGGCGCCGGCGGCACCGAGGCCCAGGATTGGGCGGAGATGCTGCAGCGCATGTATGTGCGCTGGGCCGAGCAGCATGGCTA
>DATHQQ010000406.1:0-2274 GCA_035482595.1 Verrucomicrobiia bacterium | reverse complement strand
CGCGCGGCTCCAGATCAGGGTCCAGGAGGCCTTCGCCAGCCTCGGGCTGATCGAGCAGATCCTGGAGAACCTGCCGGAAGGGCCGATCGCGGGCGAGCTGCCGCGCCGGGCGGGCGAGGGCCTGGCGCTGGTCGAGGGCTTCCGCGGCGAGATCCTCACCTGGGTCCGCCTCGACGAGTCGGGCCGGGTCGCCCGCTGCCACCCACGCGATCCCTCCTGGTTCCAATGGCCCCTGCTGGAAGCCGCGATCGAAGGCAACATCGTCGCCGATTTTCCCTTGTGCAATAAATCCTTCAACGGCTCCTACTCGGGGCAGGATCTCTAAAGCGATGTGGAAGCTGATCGCCCGCACGCTGCTGCACCGGCCGGTGACCATGGAGGGACCCCCGGCCCTGGCCGCCACGCTGGATATGAAGGCGCGCCAGAAGCTTGGACGCAGCCTCTCCATCCGGCAGGTGGATGCCGGCAGCTGCAACGGCTGCGAGCTCGAGATCCATGCGCTGGGCAATCCCTATTACGACCTCGAGCGCTTCGGCTTGAGATTCGTCGCTTCGCCGCGCCATGCCGATGTGCTGCTGGTCACCGGCCCCGTCACCCGTAACATGGCCGAGGCGCTGCAGCGCAGCTACCAGGCAACCCCGGACCCGAAATGGGTCGTGGCGGTGGGCGACTGCGCCTTCGACGGCGGGCTGTTCAAGGACGGCTATGCGGTGGCGGGCGGGGTCGGGGATTGCATTCCCGTCGATCTCCATATCCGCGGCTGCCCGCCCGATCCGGTGGCCCTGTTGCAGGGGTTGCTTGCCCTCCTCGACAAGCTCGGCTAAGCAACCGTTCACCTCACCGGGACGATGGCATGAAAGTCATATCGACCGCTCTCTCGGATATCAGGCTCTACGAGCCCAGTCGTTTCGGCGACGCGCGCGGCTATTTCTGCGAATGGTACAATTCCCGGACCTTCGCCGCCGCCGGCCTCGACCGCCATTTCGTGCAGGACAACATCTCCCTGTCCGGCACGCCCGGCACGCTTCGCGGCCTGCATTTCCAGAAGCCGCCCCATGCCCAAGGCAAGCTCGTCGGCGTGCTGCGGGGTGCCATCCTCGATGTCGTCGTCGACATCCGCCAGGGCTCGCCGAGCTATGGCCAATATGTGGCCGTCGAGATCAGCGCGGAGCGGGGCAATCAGCTTTTCGTGCCGGAGGGCTTCGCCCATGGGCTGTGGACGCTGGAGCCCGACACGATGGTCTCCTACAAGGTCACGGATTTCTACGACGCCGGCACCGACGCCGGCATCGCCTGGAACGACCCCGATCTCGCCATCGCCTGGCCGAGCGACACGCCGGGGCAGATCTCGGCGCGCGACTCCCGCCTGCCGCGACTGGCCGAGCTCGGCGGATCGCCCTTCAGCTATGAAGGAGGCCGCTGATGGCCGCGCGCATTCTTGTGACGGGCGGGGCCGGCTTCATCGGCTCCGCGCTCTGCCGCCATCTGATCGCCGAGACGAACTCGGCGGTCATCAATCTCGACAAGCTGACCTATGCCGCCAATCCCGAATCCCTGGCGCCGATCGCCGGCGATCCGCGCTATGCCTTCGAGCAGGCCGATATCTGCGACGCCGCCGCCCTCAGGCGCA
Organism: Verrucomicrobiia bacterium; assembly: GCA_035482595.1. GTDB lineage: Bacteria > Pseudomonadota > Alphaproteobacteria > Dongiales > Dongiaceae > DASXQK01. The sequence goes on along the minus strand of DATHQQ010000406.1, from coordinate 644 downwards.
TCTTCGAGCGGCACCGGCCCGATGCGGTCATGCATCTGGCCGCCGAAAGCCATGTCGACCGCTCCATCGACGGCCCTGCCGCCTTCATCGAGACCAATGTCGTCGGCACGAGCATCCTGCTGGAGGCCGCACGCGACCATTGGCGGGCCCTCGACGAGGCGGGCCGCGCCGCCTTCCGCTTCATCCATGTCTCCACGGATGAGGTCTATGGCAGCCTGGGCGAGAGCGGGCTGTTCCGCGAGGACACGCCCTATGCCCCGAACTCACCCTATTCCGCCAGCAAGGCGGGGGCCGATCATCTGGCGCGGGCGTGGCACCACACCTATGGCCTGCCGGTGATCATTACCAACTGCTCCAACAATTACGGGCCCTGCCAGTTTCCCGAGAAGCTGATCCCGCTGATGATCATCAACGCGCTGGCCGGGCGCGATCTGCCGGTCTATGGCCGCGGGGAGAACCGGCGCGACTGGCTGCATGTCGAGGATCATGTGCGTGGCCTCTGCCTGGCGCTCACCGCCGGCAAGCCCGGCGGCAAGTATAATTTCGGGGGCGGGGCGGAGCGCAGCAATCTCGAGGTGGTGCGCACGATCTGCGCCATTCTCGATCGCAGCCGGCCCGACAGCGCCGGCCCGCGCGAGCGGCTG
>DATHQQ010000405.1:0-3561 GCA_035482595.1 Verrucomicrobiia bacterium | reverse complement strand
GCATCCACCGGCAGAGCCGCACCGGTGATGCCGGTGGCGAGCGGCGAGGCGACGAAGGCGATGGCCGAGGCGATGTCGCGCGGGGTCAGCACCCGGCCCAGCGGGTGCCGCTCGGCATAGGAACGAAGCACCGCCTCGCCATTGGGAATCGTCGCCAGCCGGCCTTCCAGCAACGGCGTGCGGGTCACGCTCGGGCAGACGCAATTCACCGTCACCTGGTCGCGGGCGAGGTCGAGGGCCGCGGCCCGCGCCAGATTCAGCAGCGCCCCCTTGGAGGTGCAGTAGGAGAACATGCCATGCTCCGCCTGCAGCCCGTCGAGGCTGGAAAGCAGCACGATGGCCCCCGATCGGCGCGGGCGCATCTGGCGGGCGGCTTCGCGCACCAGCAGGAAGGAGCCGCGCACGTTGACGCCCATGACCCGCTCGAAATCCGCCAGCTTCGTCTCGAAGACCGGGCCGCCGTCGCCCAGCACCCCGGCGCAGGCGACCGCCACATCGACGGGGCCCAGCTTCTGCTGCGTGGCCGCGAAGGCATCGACGATCGTCTTCTCATCGCCGGCATCGCCTTCGAAAGGGAGCGCCCGGCGGCCGAGCTTTTCGATGCGCCTGGCCGTCTCGGCCGCCGCTCCGGGCGTCCAGTCCAGCAAGGCGAGATCGGCGCCGAGATCGGCCAAGGTAAGTGCCGTCTCCAGCCCGATGCCCGAGCCGCCGCCGGTGACGAAGGCCGTCTTGCCCTTGAAGGAGAGGCCGGGGAAGGCCGTGCGCTGGCTCATGTCTTTTTTCCGATGCTGCCCTTATGGGTCGGCGCCCCGCCGCCCGGCACGATGAGGCGCCAGAGCTTGCCGGCGTAGGAGGGCTCAGTGCTGGCGGCGAGAACGCCGGCATCGGTGACCCAGAGGGTCTCGCCCGAGAAGGCGCAATTGGTCGGTGCCCCGCCGCAGGTGATGAAGCCCTCGGGCTTGCCGTCGCGCGCCAGCACATGGATGCCCTTGGCCACGAGATCCGTCACATAGAGCCTTCCGTCGGCGCCGATCTTCATGCCGTCGGGAATCGGATTGTCGCCGGGGAGGCGCCCCAGATCCTCCCGCGTGCCGTCCGGCCGCTGGCGGCCGACATGCCCGGTATAGGATTCGTCCCAGACGACCGAGCCGTCCGCCTCCACGGCGACGCCATTGGGGAAGACCGGCTTCTCGAAGGCGACGAGGACGCTCGCGGTCCCATCCGGCGCGATGGCGTGGATATAGCTCGGGTCGGGATTGGCAGGGTTGTAGGTGCCGGGATCGGTGAAGACGAGCCGGCCGTCGCCGGCGAAGACGAGGTCGTTGGGGCCGTTGAGCTTGATATCGCCTACCTGGGTCAGGATCGTCTCCGCCTTGCCGCCTTCGCGCACCTTCTGGATCGAGGGCGCCGTCATCTCGGCGGCGCGCCAAGGCCCCACCGTGCCGCCGTTCTGGCAGACGTAGAGCGCGCCATCGCTGCCCAGCACGCAGGAATTGGGCGCCCCGGCGACATAGGCGAAGGGCCGCGCCCGTCCGTCGGCGCCCACGACGGTCAGCTGGCTGCGATAGCTCTCGACGAAGACGAGGCTGCCGTCGGGCAGCACCGTCGGTCCCTCCGGCCAGCCGAGATCGGAGGCTACCAGGGTCGGCGGACGCTTCGGATCATCTTTCATTTGACGGCTCCTGCGGTTAGGCCGCGCACGATGTAGCGCTGCACGAGAAGCGAGAAGAGGAGGATCGGAATGACCGTGACCACGCCCACGGCCGCGGCGATGTTCCAATCGATGGGCCGCTGGGCGCTGACGAGGGTGGCGGCCCCCAGCGACAGGGTCTGGTGGTCGCGGGAATCGATGACATAGAGCGCCACCAGGAACTCGTTCCAGATGAAGATGGCGCCGAACAGCGCCGCGGTCACCAGCCCCGGCCGCACGATGGGCAGCATCACATGCCAGAGCACGCTGAAATGGCTGCAGCCGTCCACCAGCGCCGCATCGTCGATCTCCCGCGGCACCTCGTCGAAGAAGCCGATCATGATCCAGACGATGAGCGGCAAGGAGAAGGCGACATAGGGCAGGATGAGGCCGAAATAGCTGTCCTGCAGCCCGATGGCCTTCATCATCAGGAACAGCGGGATGGCGACGGCGACCGGCGGCATGAAGCGCAGGCTGAGGATCGTGCTGGCGAGATTGTCCTTGCCGCGGAAGGGCAGGCGCGAGAAGGCGTAGGCCGCGGGCGTGCCGATGACGAGCGCGACGAGGGTGGCCGCGCCCACCACCATGACCGAATTCCCGACGAAGGAGAGCATACCCTGGGCGTAGAGCACCTCGTGATAGGTGCGCGAGATCGTGGCCCAGTCGAAGTGGAGGGTCGGCGGCACCTGGGCCAGGATCTCGATCCGGCGCTTCATGGAAAGGACGGCCAGATAGAGGAAGGGCGCGATGCCGATGATGCCCAGCGCGATCAGCACGAGATAGGCGATGGTGCGGCCGATGAGGCGCTGTGTCCTGCGGGTTCGTCTCATCCTGCCCCCGCCTTCATCGGGCATGCCCCGGGCGGAGCTGCACATAGCGCAGCAGCACGGTGGTGCCGACCATGAGGATCAGCAGCATCATATAGGCAACGGCGGCGGCGTAGCCGTAGTTCTGGAACTGGAAGCCGTTCTGGAAGGAGAAGAAGCTGAGGGTCGTCGTGCTGCGCGCCGGCCCGCCATAGGAGAGGCCGTAGATCAGGTCGAAGGAGCGAAAAGAATCGACCGCGCGGAAGACCGCGGCGAAGACGATGGCCGGCATCAGCAGCGGCAAGGTGACATGGCGGAAGGTGGAGAAGGCGCCGGCCCCGTCGAGCTGGGCCGCCTCGAAGACGTCGAGCGGCAGGACCTGCAGCCGGGCGAAGACGATGAGGAAGACGAAGGGCGTCCATTGCCAGACCTCGACCATGATCAAGGTCTTCATCGCCATCTGGATCGAGCCCAGCCAGTTCGGCGCCTCGAATCCCAGCTGGGTGATGGCCCAGTTCACCAGCCCCCAATCCGGGTTCAGCAGCGCCCGCCACATGACGCCGACGATGATCGGCGTGATCAGCATGGGCAGCACCAATATGCCGCGCACGATGGCCGAGCCCTTCAGATGCAGATTGAAGAACATCGCCAGCGCCACGCCGAGCACGACCTGGATCGCGACTCCGATGCCCACCATGATCGCGCTGTTCATCGTGGCGTTCCAGAACAGCGGGTCGACCAGAAGATCGCCGTAGTTCTTGAGCCCCACCCAGCGCCCGGTCCCGTCCGCCGCCGTCAGATCGGTGAAGGAGAGCCGCAGGCTGTAGATGAGCGGATAGATGGCGAAGGCCGCGAGATAGAGGAGGCAGGGGCCGAGGAGCAGCCAGGTGGCCGCGCCGCGGCGATCGAACCGGGCCATGCCGGTGGTGCGTCGGGCGGCGAGCGTGCCGGTGGTCACCCTCTACTCCGTCATGGCCGGGCTTGTCCCGGCCATCCACGTCGGGGTGTTTCGAGAAAGCAGCCAGGGACGGGCGAGCGTTTCCACATCAACGATCCGAGCGGGTG
>DATHQQ010000404.1:0-3237 GCA_035482595.1 Verrucomicrobiia bacterium | reverse complement strand
GCTGATCCTGGTGCCGGCGCGGCCGGAACTCCGGGAGATCCATGAGCTTCAACCCGCGGAGCGCGCAATCCTGATCGAGGAGATCGCCCGGGCCTCGGCGCTGATGCAGCAGGCCTTCACGGCCGACAAGATGAATGTCGCGGCCTTGGGAAATCAGGTGCCCCAGCTCCATGTTCACGTCATCGCCCGCTTCGCTTCCGATCCGGCCTGGCCCAATCCCGTCTGGGGCCAGGGCTCGCCGCGGCCGATGAGCGGGGCAGAGCAGGCCGAGCGAATCCGCCTGCTGCAGCCGCTGCTCGCCCGGTGAGATGAAAGGAATCGGGCTTCCCTCTCCCTTTGCCGAATGGTTTGCCGCCCGGGGCTGGCAGCCCCATGCCCACCAGCTGGAGCTGCTCGCCCTCGACCGCGCGGGCCGCTCAGCCTTGCTGGTGGCGCCCACCGGCGGCGGCAAGACCCTGGCGGGTTTCCTGCCGAGCCTGGTTGAGCTGGCGCGGTCAGGGGCGGCGGGGCTGCACACCCTCTATGTCTCGCCGCTGAAGGCGCTTGCCGTCGACATTCATCGCAACCTGACCGAGCCTTTGGCGGAGATGGGTCTGCCCATCACGGTGGAGACCCGTACCGGCGACACCCCGGCCGCCAAGCGACAGCGCCAGCGCAAGACCCCGCCGCAGATGCTGCTGACCACGCCGGAATCCCTCGCTTTGCTGATCTCCTATGCCGATGCGGACAAGATCTTCGCGGGCCTCAGCCGCGTCGTCATCGACGAGCTGCATGCGCTGGCCGGCAACAAGCGCGGCGATCTGCTGGGCCTCGGCCTCGCCCGGCTGCGGACCCTCGCGCCCGGCTGTCGTATCGTCGGCCTCTCGGCGACGGTGGCCGATGAGCAGACGCTGGCCGACTGGCTGGTGGCCGAGCCGGGCACCGCGTCGATCGTGCGCGGGCGCGCCGGCAGCGCCGCCAAGATCGACATCCTGGAGACCCGGGAATATCTCCCCTGGTCCGGCCATATGGCGATCCATGCCATCGCCGAGATCTACGCCCAGATCAAGGCCGCGCGCACGACCCTGGTCTTCGTCAATACCCGCGCCCAGGCGGAGCTGATCTTTCAGGCGCTGTGGCGCATCAATGACGACAATCTTCCCATCGCGCTCCATCACGGCAGCCTGGCGCCGGAGCAGCGGCGCAAGGTCGAGGCCGCCATGGCACGCGGCAGCCTGCGCGCCGTCGTCGCCACCTCCTCCCTGGATCTGGGCGTGGACTGGGCCGCCGTCGATCTGGTGATCCAGGTCGGCGCGCCGAAGGGCGCGAGCCGCCTGATCCAGCGCATCGGCCGCGCCAATCACCGCCTCGATGAGCCGAGCCGGGCGCTCCTGGTGCCGGCGAACCGCTTCGAGGTGCTGGAATGCCGCGCCGCTTTGGAGGCCGTGCGCGAGAACACGCTGGACGGCGAGGCGCCGCGCCCGGGTGGGCTCGATGTGCTGGCCCAGCATCTCCTGGGCATGGCCTGCTCGACCCCCTTCGAGGCCGACGCCATGTATCGCGAGGTGGCGAGCGCGGCGTCCTATCGCAGCCTCACCCGCGCGGATTTCGATGCGGTGCTCGATTTCGTCGCCACCGGCGGCTATGCGCTCGCCGCCTATGAGCGCTGGCATCGCCTGAAGCGGAACGAAGACGGACACTGGGGGCCGACCGACGCCGGGGTCAGCCGCCGCTATCGCATGAATGTCGGCGTCATCGTCCAGGAGCCCATGCTGAAGGTCCGCTTCCGCCGCGGCCGGGTGCTGGGCGAGATCGAGGAGAATTTCATCCAAGGGCTGAAGATCGGCGACACCTTCATGTTTGCGGGCCAGCTCCTGCGCTTCGAAGGCCTGCGCGAGATGACCGCCGAGGTCACCCGGGGCAGCGGCGATGCGCCCAAGGTCCCGGCTTACCAAGGCGGGCGCCTGCCGCTCACCACCCATCTCGCCGATCGCGTGCGGGCGCTGCTGGCCGAGCCGGGGCGCTGGCGGATCCTTCCCGCCCCTGTCAACAAATGGCTCGAGATCCAGCGCCGACGCTCCCTCCTGCCCGATCGCGAGGGGCTGCTGGTCGAGAGCTTCCCCCGCGGCGGCAAGCAATTCCTGGTCGCCTATTGCTTCGAGGGCCGCAACGCCCATCAGACCCTGGGCATGCTGCTGACCCGGCGCATGGAGCGCATGGGGCTGCGGCCGCTCGGCTTCGTGGCCACGGATTACGTGCTGGCGGTCTGGAGCCTGAAGCCGGCGCAGGATATGGACCGCTTGTTCGACCGGGATCTTCTGGGCGACGATCTCGAGGCGTGGATGGATGATTCGAGCATGCTGAAGCGCTGCTTCCGCAATGTCGCGGTCATCGCCGGGCTGATCGAGCGGCGCCATCCCGGCCAGGAGAAGACGGGCAAGCAGGTGACCTTCAATTCCGATCTCATCTATGACGTGCTCCGCCGGCACGATCCGCAGCATATCCTGCTGCGGGCGACCCGCGCCGATGCCGCAGGCGGGCTCACGGACATCCGCCGGCTCGGGGATATGCTGAACCGAGTCGCCGGGCGCATCACCCTTCGCCGCCTCGCCAAGGTCTCGCCGCTGGCCGTGCCGGTGCTGCTGGAGATCGGCAAGGAAGCCGTCTATGGCGCGGCCGTGGACGAGCTGCTGGACGAGGCGGCGCAGCAATTGATCGAGGAAGCGGTTGGCCCGGAGATGGGCGGCGACGAGCCCGCCCCGCAGCTGCCGCTGTGAGCGAGCCCGCTGCCTTGCGCCTCAACGGCGCCGATCTCCTGGCCGATCTCTCCGGTGCGCTCGTCTGGCCGGAGCGGCGGCTGCTCGCCGTCGCCGATCTGCATCTGGAGAAGGGTTCGGGCTTCGCCAGCCGCGGCCAGCTTCTGCCACCCTATGACACCGCCCAGACCCTGGCGCAGCTGGCGGCCGTCATCGAGCGCCATGAGCCTGAGACCGTGGTCTGCCTGGGTGACAGCTTCCATGACGGAAAGGCGGCCCAGCGTCTGGGGCAAGCCGATAGCGAGCACCTGACCGGTCTCACCGGGGGCCGGCGCTGGATCTGGATCTCGGGCAATCACGATCCCGCACCCCCGCTCCATCTCGGCGGTATTGTCCAGGCGGACTTCACCCTGGGCGCGCTCCTGTTCCGCCATATCGCCGCGGCCGGGGCCTCGCCAGGCGAGGTCTCCGGTCATTTCCACCCCAAGGCGGCGCTGAACTG
>DATHQQ010000403.1:0-2725 GCA_035482595.1 Verrucomicrobiia bacterium | reverse complement strand
ATGCGCACCGCGGCGGTGTGGGTGGTGGGCACGGCGACCCTGGCCACACCGGTGGGTCAGACCAGCCTGGGGAATTATATCTTCACCGGCTTGCAGACCGAGAACTGGGTCTTCGTCATCTTCGGCTGCGTCGCCTCGGCGGCGCTGGCGCTGATCGCCGATGGCCTGCTCAGCCTGATCGAATCCGGCGCCGCGAAAAGCGACGGTCGCCGCATGCTCATCGGCCTCGCCGGCCTGGTGCTGGGAACCGCCGCCGCGGCGGCGCCTCTGGTGCTGCACGCAGACGGGCAGGGGCGTGAGACCTATGTGGTCGGCGCCAAGAATTTCAGCGAACAGTTCATCCTCGCCGAGTTGATGAGCAAGCGCATCGTCGCCACGGGTGCTTCGGTAAAGCCGAGCCAGGGCCTGGGCTCGGCGGTGGCGTTCCGCGCGCTCGCCGCCAACGACATCGATGTTTACGTCGACTATTCCGGCACCCTGTGGACCACGGTGCTGAAACGTACTGACACGCCGTCGCGTGCGGTGATGCTGAGCGCGCTGACCCGCGAGCTGAAACAGAAATACGGCGTGCGGGTGCTGGGGCCGCTGGGGTTTGAGAACGCCTATGCGCTGACCATGACCCAGGCCCGCGCCAAGGCCCTGCACGTCAGCTCGCTGGCCGATCTCGCCACGGTGGCGCCGCAGCTGACCATCGGCGGCGACATCGAGTTCTTCTCCCGCCCCGAATGGGCCGACGTGGAACAGGCCTACGCCATGAGCTTTCGCGCCAAGAAATCCTTCCAGCCCACCTTCATGTATCGCGCCCTGGAAAGCGGCGACGTGGACGTGATCTCTGCGTTTTCAAGCGACGGCCGCATCGCGGCGGATCACCTGGTGGTGCTGACCGACCCGAAGAGCGCGATCCCGCCCTACGACGCGGTGATCCTGCTGGCGCCCAAACGCGCGAACGACGCGCGATTGATCCACGCGCTCACGCCGCTGCTGAATTCCATCGACGTGACCTCCATGCGCGCCGCCAACTACGCGGTGGACGGCAAAGGCGAAACGCCTGCGCGCGCGGCGAGTGAGCTAGCAGATCGCGCCTCGCACTAACCATCCCCCGAAGGGGGAGCAACCATGTCAGCCAGCGGGCTGTCTTAGCCAGGGCTGGTCCCTGGCAAGGACAAGGTTTGCCGCCTCGATCAGCTTTCGCATGATGGCGACAAGGATAACCTTCGGCGCTTTTCCGTGGTCCAGGAGGCGTTGGGCGAAGGCCTTGAAGCCTGGGTCGCATCGTTTGGCGGCCAAGGCTGCGAGGTAGAGCATTCGCCTCGGTCTGGCGCGTCCGCCGCTGATGAAGCGCTGGCCTTTCCACTGGCCCGACTCCCGGTCGAACGGCGCAACGCCGATCAGGCTGGAGGCCTGGCCTTTGCGCATTTGCCCGAGCTCGGGCATGCGGATGACGAGACTTGCAGCAACGATTGGGCCTATGCCGGGCAGGCTGGTGAGCAGGCGCAGACGCGCGTGGAGATCGGCCTCGGCCTTGATGCGGCTGAGGATGTCGAGGCTGAGTTTAGCCTTGAGCCGTTCAAGCGAGCGGATCTGAACCAGCATCGTGCGGGCGAGGTCCTTGAGGGTCACGCTCTCCAGGAAGGTCTTCAACTTGGCGATCTGGTCGGTGACCTGTTCGTAGGCCGTAAGCCGTTCGGCCAACTCGGCCAAGCGTGGGTCCTGGGCGGCCCTGAACGTGTCGGTTTGGGCGGTGACGGCCGCGATCAGCTGAGCGTCCAGGCGATCGTTCTTGGCGCGCCGGCGCTTGAACTGGGCGAAGCGGCGAACCTCCAAGGGCTGATGAACCACAACCTCAAAGCCGGCCGCCTCCAACGCCAGGCGCGCGGCACGCTCGTACCCGCCGCTCGCCTCCAGCCCCACCCGGCCCACCTCTCGCGCCTTCAGCCAGCCGATCAGCTCGCTGAAGCCCGCGGGGCTGTTCTCGGTTCTTAGTTCGTCTTCCAGGCCGTGCACGGCGACATCCAGGGCGAGTTTGCCCACATCGATCCCGGCCGTGTTCGTGTTAAACTGTCGCTGTTCCACTGAACCCATCCTTGTGGCTTCGGACCTCAAAGTCCCTGCAACCATCCGGGTCATGGAATGTCGGCGGCGGCCCTGCTCCCCCGCAGCCCAAAAGGCTCAGAGGGACGCGGCCCCTCCACCGACAGCCCGCCCGGTGCTGTGAACACTGGGCGGGCGTCCCGGAAGACACCCGCAGTCTAGACGGCTTCCGACAAACAAGAGGGTTGGGTGAGGGGGGCGTTCGCGGCGGGCGGTGGCGTACGATGGTCTGCACAAGCGGTCCGCCAATCCCTTGCCGCGATGGGCTGCGCTCCCCCTCTCCCAACCCTCTCCCCCAAGACAAGCTTGGGTGAGAGGGCCTTCAATTCACCGCCCCTGATTTGAAAGCCTCATTGCGCCTCGCCGTGTCGCTGCTAAATCCAATGCCCGCCCGGAGCCTCTCATGTCCCCGACGACCCCCGATCCCGCCCTGCCCCGTCACGACTGGACCCAGGCGGAGGTGGAGGCCCTGTTCGAGCTGCCGTTCACCGAGCTGGTGTTCCGCGCGGCGAGCGTGCACCGGCGCTGGTTCGAGCCGTCGGAGGTGCAGATGTCGCAGCTGCTGTCGGTGAAGACCGGGGGCTGTGCGGAGAACTGCGGCTATTGCAGCCAGTCCTCGCATTTCGACACCGGG
>DATHQQ010000402.1:0-3252 GCA_035482595.1 Verrucomicrobiia bacterium | reverse complement strand
GCGGCGGAGATCTCCTCATGGAAGCCGGCATAGACCGACTGGCGCTTGTAGCAATGGGCGTTCTCGCCCAGCCGGCGCCAGCCGACATCGCGCTGGCTCGCGTGGAGCGTATCGAAGATCGCCAGGAACAGCGCGTTGCGCGCCGCCTCGGCGATGGTGCGGTGGAAGCGGGCGTCGGCCTGCTCGTAGCTCACGGGATCGGCCGCGGCGCGGGTCTCGGCGGCCAGCGCCTGGAGCAGCTTGATCTCGGCTTGAGAGGTCCGGAAGGCCGCCAGCCGCGCCATCACGGGCTCGATGGCCAGCCGCACCTCGATGACTTCCAGCGGATTGGTATGATCGAGGATGTTCTCCAGGGCCAAATTCGCCGCCGCCGGCATTGCGGCCCTTGGGATCGCAGCTTGGGCCAGCAGGGCGGAAAGCCCCGTCGCGCTTCCACGCTCAGCCATCGCCCTGTCGCCGGCAGCCTCGCCGTTCAGCCCGTGATTGACAAAGGTTCCGCGCCCCTGGTGGCGCGAGATCCGGCCCTCCTGCTCGAGCACGTCGAGGGCGCGACGCAAGGAGCGGCGTCCGACGCCGAGCTCGCCCGCCAGCACCCGCTCGGGCGGCATGCGCCCGGCGTCGAAATCGCGCCTCTGGATCAGCTGCCGCAACCGGCTGAGGGTTTGGTTGGATCTCTCCATCTCGAGGACACCTGCAAAGACGGCTCGAATCCGCCGTCGGCTCGCGACGACCATGCAACCAACAAATAGCATGAAGGGGACTCCGCAACAATCGCCCGCACCAATCGCCAGGATGATTGACGCTGCCGAAGGGAAATGGTTACGATCCGGTCAATTCCATGAGCGGCGAGCGAACCAATCTGCGAATTGGTTCAGCAGGTTTTTCCGCCGATAGCCCGCCAGGCAACCGAGGTGCAGGGATGAGCGTGCAAGGCAAGCAGGGAGAAGGCCACAATCTCCAGGCCGCGCTGGATGAGCTCCACGCCGATGTCTACCGGCACAATATGGCGCCCTATTGGGTCGTCGACCGCAGCGTCACCCACGACCACGACCGCCAAGTCATGCAGGGCCGCAAGGCAATCCCCTTCATCTGGAAATACAAGGAGCAGATCGAGCCGCTGCTCTATCGCTCCGCCGAGCTCATCACCACCGAGACCTCGGAGCGCCGCTCCCTGGTGCTGGTCAATCCCGGCATGGCGCCGCAGCGGGCGACGGCCTCGACCCTCTACGTCGCCTATCGCCTGAACGATCCCCAGGAGATCATGCCGCCGCACCGCCATTCGCCCAATGCGATCCGGCTCGGCCTCACCGGCTCCATGAATTTCACGGGTGTCGAGGGTGAGAATATCACCTTCGGTCCGGGCGACATGGTGCTGACGCCCCATGACACCTGGCACAACCACGGCAACCAGGGCGACGATCCGGCGATCAATCTCAGCGTCCTCGATCTGCCCCTCGTCGAGACCTTGAACGCCATGTATTTCGAGCACGACTACACCGAGGAGGAGGAGGGCAAGCGGGTCCGCCGCGCCATGCAGTCCGAGCGCTTTCCGTCGGACTATTCCCAGCGCACCTATGGTCAGGGCGGCCTCTTGCCGCGCTTCCTCTCCCATCATCGCGGCACCGGTGCCGCCTCACCGATGTATGTCTACCGCTACGACATGATGCGCGAGGCGCTGGAGAAATTCCGCGACTGGGAGGGCGATCCCCATGAAGCGCTGATGATCGAATATGTCGATCCCACCACGGGGAAGTCGGTCTACAAGACCATCACCTTCTTCATGCAGATGCTGCGGCCGGGCGAGGCCACTTTGCCGCTGAAGCAGAACGCCAGCCTGACCTGCTCGCCTTTCGAGGGGCGGGGCTATTCCATGGTCGGCGACCAGCGGATCGACTGGGAGGCCTTCGATACCTTCGTCGTCCCCGGCGGAAGCTGGTGCCGGCATGTCAATCTCTCGGACAAGGACCCCGCCATCCTCTTCGTGGCCAGCGACGAGCCGACCTTGAAGGCCCTCGCGCTCTATCAGAAGCACGGCAAGACCAAGACCGGCGAGACCGTGAAGCTCTCCTGAGCCGGCGATCACAGGAACAGGCAGGCAGATAGATCACCCTCATGGCGCGCGCGAAGAACACCAAGCTCCTGGCGAATTTCGATTGCCCCGGCGGCGGCCAGGTCTGGGTCGACGGGCATATCCTCTATGTCGGGCATATGCGCCAGCCGACGGGGACGACCATCGTCGACGTCGCCGATCCGCGTCATCCCAAGGTGCTCGCACGGGTTGATCTGCCGCCGGGCTGGCATTCCCACAAGGTGCGCGTCGCCAACGACATCATGGTCGTCAATCACGAGCGCCAGGGCCAGGACGGCGACCCGGCCTTCGGCGGCGGACTCGGCATCTATGACGTCTCCAAGCCCGGTGCCCCGAAGCTCATCAGCAAATGGCGCACCCATGGCAAGGGCGTGCACCGCTACGACTTCGACGGGCGCTACGCCTATATCTCGCCGACGGCCGAAGGCTACATCGGCAATATCGCCATGATCCTCGATCTCAAGGATCCGGCCGGGCCCGAGGAGGTCGGGCGCTGGTGGATCCCGGGGCAATGGCAGGCGGGCGGCGAAGCCTATCCCTGGGACAATTGGACGCCGCCGCGCTGCCATCACCCGATGCGCATGGGCGACCGGCTCTATGTCAGCTACTGGCATCACGGCTTCTACATCCTCGACATCACCGATATGTCGAAGCCGAAGCTGATCTCGGGCGGCAATACCTCGCCCGCCTTCCCGCATCCCACCCATACCTGCCTGCCCATGCCAAAGCCTTTGAAGGGCCGCGAGATCATGGTGGTGGCCGATGAGGATGTGGCCAAGCTCTGGCCGGCAGCACCGGCCTTCGCCTGGATCTACGACATCACCGACGAGCATTGCCCGGTTCCGATCGCCACCTTCCAGGTGGAGGGACTGGACAAGGACGGCACGCCGCAGCCGCCCATGATGGGCTGCCACCAGCCCTCGGAGCGTTTCAAGGGCAGCGTCATTCCCTTCGCCTGGTTCGCCCAGGGCTTGCGCATCCTCGACATCGCCGATCCCTTCGCGCCCCGCGAGATCGCCTTCTACGAGCCCGATCCGCCGCAGGGTGCCACGCTCTCTTCCTCCAACGACGTCACCATCGACGATCGTGGCCTCTGCTACCTTGTCGACCGCCAGCGCGGTGTCGACATCATCGAGACTTCGGTACTGTGATGCGCGCGCGAC
>DATHQQ010000401.1:0-7098 GCA_035482595.1 Verrucomicrobiia bacterium | reverse complement strand
GCGGCCAGCTGTTCCGGGCCGATTTTCACTTTCCCGCCAATGTGCCGACCGGGACATATCTCATCGAGGTCATGCTGGTGCGCAACGGCAAGGTGGAGAGTGCCCAGACGACGCCGCTGGTGGTCTCCAAGATCGGTATCGGCGCCGATATCTTCGAATTCGCCCAGCGCCATTCGGCCGCCTATGGCGTTGTCGCCATTCTCAGCGCGCTCATGGCCGGCTGGTTCGCCCATCTTGCCTTCCGGCGCTCATGACTTTAGAGATCGTGGCCTTGGAGAGAATGTCCCGATGACCGAAGCCGCCGCTTCCGCCGCCGCCGAGGCGCCCAAGCAATCGGGCCGCGTCTTTCTCGTCGTCATCGACAATTCGCCCGAGCTCCGGGTCGCCATGCGCTATGCCTGCCGGCGGGCCAACCGCACCGGTGGCCGGGTGGCACTCCTGCATGTGACCGACGACGAAGAATTCCGCCAGTTCATCGGGGTTTCCGAGGTGATGCGCCAGGAAAGCCGGCAGGAGGCCGAGGCTCTGGTGCAGAAGATGGCGGCCGAGGTGCAGAAGCTCTCCGGCGCGATGCCGGTGCTCTATCTGCGCGAGGGGAACCGGCGCGACGAGCTCTTGAAGCTGATCGGGGAGGAGCCGACGATCTCCATCCTGATCCTCGGCGCCTCGATCAATCCCAAGGGGCCGGGACCCCTGGTCTCGGCGCTGACCGGCAAGTTCGTCAGCCGCCTGCGGATTCCCGTCACCATCGTGCCGGGCAATCTCTCGGACGAGGATATCGAGAGCATCGCGTAAGCAGGCTCTCAGCCCTCCATCTGGCGCCCTTCCTCGCCGGGGAGCGCGAAGACCTCCTGATCCACCGCCAGGCCGCGCAGGGGGTGGAAGCCGAGGGAGACGAGCTCGGAGCCGCAGGGCGAGGCGAAGCGGGCCGATGTCAGCAGGCGCCGCCCGAGTGGCCGGCAAAGCCCCGCGATCCGCGCCGTCAAATTGACGGCCGGTCCGATGACGGTGAAGTCGAGACGCTCGGGCGCGCCGATATTGCCGTACATGACGGGGCCGGTATGCAGCGCCAGTCCCAGCTCCATGGGCATATCGCCGCGGGCAATCCGCGCCGCATTGGCCTCGTCCAGGCGCTCCAGCGCCTTTTTTGCCGAGGCCAGCGCCGTACGGCAGGCACGGTCGCGGTCGAGATCGTCGGCGATGGGGAAGATCGCCAGCATGGCATCGCCGATGAACTTCAGGATCTCCCCCCCGTGATCCTCCACCGGCCCCGCCATCAGCTCGAAATACTCGTTCAGCAGCCGGATGAGCTCCGGGCCGGGCAGGACCTCGCTGGTCGCGGTGAAATCGCGCAGATCGCAGAGCCAGATGGCGGCGGCGATGGTCTCCCCCTCGCCCCGCCGGATCGTGCCGGCCAGGACCCGGGAGCCCGCCGAGGGACCGAGATAGATCGACAGCAGGCCCTTCAGCAGGCGGCGCTGGGCGCGGGAATCGGTGCAGGCGGCGAGCGCCGGCAGAAGCTCCAGGATCGCCGCGATCTGGGCATCGCTGAAGCCGTTGGGGTGGCGGGTTCCCCAGGTCGAGGCCTGGCGCATGCCGCTCGGCTGCTCCAGCGGGGCGACCAGATAGTCGGTCAGCCCCTCGGCTCGGAGCTCGGCCAGGATCGGATAATCGTCATCGGCGGGACTGCCCGTCAGGCGCCGGCGCAGCGGCTCGCCGGTCTCATAGACCGTGCGCAGCGGACTGGTCTCCCAGCCGGATTCGATCGTATCGTAGCCGTAGCGCGTCTCCTCCGAGCCGATCCCCCGGCGCCAGAGGAAGCGGATGCCGGCGACCTCGGGATGGAGCACCCGGCCATGGATGCCCACCCGCTCCAGGGGTATGCCCCTGGCCACGAGCATGTCGCAGAGCCCGCCCAGGAGGTCCTCGGCGGTTTCGGCCAGGCGGCCGACGCGTAAGAGCCAGTCGATCGGGGTGACGGCGGAAGAATCGGGGAGGCTGTCCATCTTGGCCCGATCATCGAAGCCGGCCGGGGCCGCGTCAAGACGAAGCGGCTGCAAGCCTGGCACGCAGGCGTGCGATAGCGAAAAAGCCTGATTTATTTTGGGGTTGAAGGGCGTCGCCCCTTCGCCCATCTTCGCTTCGAGGCGCCGGATGATCTCCGGTGCCGCGATTTCAGAGCCGCGACTTTGGCGGCGGCGGCCGTCCTGACGGCCTTGGAGGTCCCATGTTCATCGAGACCGAGCAGACACCGAATCCGGCGACGCTCAAATTCCTGCCGGGGCGCAGCGTCATGGCGAGCGGCACCGCGGATTTCACCGATGCGGAGAAGGCCGAGCGCTCGCCGCTGGCGGCGCGTCTGTTCCTGATCGAGGGCGTGACCGGCGTCTTCCTGGGCGGGGATTTCGTCACCGTCAGCAAGGCGGACGGCAAGACCTGGCAGGTGCTGAAGCCGGCCGTCCTTGGCGTGATCATGGAGCATTTCGCCGCCAACCGCCCGATCCTGCTGGAGGAATCGGCGGCACCCGCAGCGACGGCGGGGGCCGATGACGACGAGATCTCCGCCCAGATCCGCGAGCTGATCGAGACCCGGGTTCGCCCGGCCGTGGCCCAGGACGGCGGCGACATCATCTTCCAGAGCTTCGAGGACGGCGTCGTCTATCTGCATATGCAGGGCTCCTGCGCCGGTTGCCCGAGCTCCACGGCGACCCTGAAGATGGGCATCGAGAACATGCTGAAGCACTACGTGCCCGAGGTCGTCGAGGTGCGCCAGACCGCCTGATCCGGCGGTTTCTCGGCCCCGGGCCGGAGCTCCCTCCCGCCTTCGGACCCCGGCGCCGGCGTGGCGCCGGGCCGCCTACATCAGGCCTTCCGCTAAGGCGGAGTCGCTGTAGAGCGGAAAGCGGCGGCTGTCGAACAGCTGGTAATGCCACCATTCCATCCGGTAGAAGTCCCAGCCTGCCGCGCTCATGATGCCGAGCAGGAGGGAGCGATGGGCCTGCGCGGCCGCGGAAACCTGAAGGCTGCCGTGATGAGAGAGCGGCGTGAAGGCATCGAAGCCGGTGCCCATGTCGAGCTCTTTTCCCGCTCCGTCCAGCAAGGTGAGATCGACGGCGACCCCGCGCGAATGGGGCGAGCCGCGCCGGGGGTCGGCGAGGAACTCGGGGTCTGGCGTATGATTCCACATCACCCACTGCGCCTCGCTCGGGCGGAAGGCATCGAAGATCTTCAGGCGATAACCCTGGCCCGATGCCAGCGTCACGGCGCGCCGCAGCGCCGCAGCGGCCGCCGCATGCAGATAGCAGCGGGCCCGGCGGTAGATCGGCCGACCGGTGAAATTCTCCGAGGTGGCATAGGCGAGCGCGATATCGACGTCATACTCGGCTTCGGTGATGGGCAGCAGGCTCATATCGGTCCCGGGCTGTGGTTCGATGCCAGGGCTTCCTCCTATCACGCCCGCCGCCGGGAGACCAAGGCGTGAGCCGCCCGATCCTTGCTCTGGATGCCGCCGGCGCCGCCTGCTCCGCCGCCTTGTGGCGCGACGGCGCGATCGCTGGCCATCGCCGCCGGCCCATGCAGCGCGGCCATGCCGAGGCGCTGATGCCTCTGCTCCTGGAGGTGCTCGCCGCGGGCGGGACCGGCTTCGCCGACCTCGGCCAGATCGCCGTCGGCGTCGGCCCGGGCAGCTTCACGGGAATCCGCATCGCGCTCGCCGCCGCCCGGGGAATCGGGCTTGCCGCGGGGCTTCCCGTGGTGGGCGTCGACAGCTTCAGCGCCGTGGCCGCAGGCCTGCCCCAGCCGCCGCGGCCGGGCGAGGCCCTGTTGGTCGTCATCGATTCCAAGCGCGCGGCCTTGTTCGGCCAATACTACGACGACGCCCTGACGCCGCTCGGCGAACCCCATGTCCTGGGCCCCGATGCCTTGCTCGCCCGCCGGCCTGCCGGCCCGCTTCTTATCGCCGGCGACGGCGCCTCCCTTTTGCCCGCGGCGGCGGCGGCCCGGGTCGCGGAAGGCGAACAGGCCGTGGATGCGATCGCCATCGCCCGTCTGGCGGCGGCCGGCAAGGCGCTGCGCCAGCCTCGACCGCTCTATCTGCGGGCCCCCGACGTGACCTTGCCGTGAGCGAAGAGGCTGGGCCGTGAGCGAAGAGGCCGGGCCGTCACCCGTCGCGATCCGACCCGCCGGGCCCTTCGATCTGGCCTTGCTGGCCGAGCTCCACGCAGCCTGCTTCGCCGAGCGCTGGGACGTCCCGGCGCTGGCGAGCCTGTTGGCGATGCCGGGGGCGCTGGCCCTCCTGGCCGGCGGCCCCCTCGGCCCCGGCGAAGGGCCCCGCGACGAACAGTCCCCGGGCGAACAACCCCCTGGTGAACAACCCCCTGGTGAACAACCCCTGGGTTTCGTCCTCCTGCGGGCCATCGCTGGTGAGGCGGAGATCATCTCGATCGGGGTCCGGCCCGAGGCACGCCGCCGAGGGATCGGCCGGCGCCTGCTGGCGGCCGCGCTCGCCGCCGCCGCTGCGGCGGGTGCAGAGAATCTATTCTTGGAAGTCGCCGCTGATAATTGGCAGGCACTTGGCCTGTATTTGTCTCATGACTTTACAGAGGTGGGCCGGCGGCCCAACTATTATCAGCGTAATGGTGGTGGAATCATGGCCTTGGTATTGTCCAAGCCAATCCTTCCACGCGCGGAAGGAGGTGTGCGCTGAAAGGGGCCGAGTTCGTCCAATGAGTATCATTATTTGACACTATTGGATCGAACAATGTACTTGCCGCCCCTCTCCCTGCCCCTATAATCCGCGCCTTCTACACCCTCAGGAACGATGGGAACACCAGATGAGCGAAGAAGCGAAGCCGACCGAGTTGCTGCCCTTGGTCACGGATATTGTTGCGGCGCATCTCTCCAATAATAATGTGCCGTCGGCGGAGCTGCCTCAGCTCATCCGCGATGTCTATCACGCCCTCGCTGCGGCGAGCGGCGGCGGTCCGGCCCCGCTCGCCCGGCCCGAGGCGGCCGTGCCCGTGAAGAAGTCGGTGACCCCCGACTACATCGTCTGCCTGGAGGATGGCAAGAAGCTGAAGATGCTGAAGCGTCATCTGCGCACGGCCTATGACATGTCGCCCGAGCAGTATCGCGAGCGCTGGAACCTGCCGGCCGACTATCCGATGGTTGCGCCGAACTATGCCAAGCAGCGCAGCAAGCTCGCCAAGGCGATCGGCCTCGGTACCCGCCCGCGGCAGCGCCGCCGCGGCTGACGGGCCCTTCGAAGCCCCTGATCCGGCGCCCCGACCGCGAAAGTGGCCGGGGCGTTTCGTTTCAACTATAATTATCCGCTTCGGGATGACGGCGGGGTGAAGGAGCATGCCTTCGCGGCTAGAGAAGCTATGCCAGGCCAAGGGTCTGAAGATGACGGAGCAGCGCCGCGTCATTGCGCGGGTGCTCTCTGAATCCGACGATCATCCGGATGTGGAGCAGCTTCACAAGCGCGCGGTCGCCATCGATCCGCATATCTCCATCGCGACGGTCTACCGCACCGTGCGCCTGTTTCAGGAGGCCAACATCCTCGAGCGCCACGACTTCGGCGACGGCCGCGCGCGCTATGAGGAGATATCCGATGCTCACCACGACCATCTGATCGATATCAAGACGGGCGAGGTGATCGAGTTCCAGAACGAGGAGATCGAGGCGCTGCAGCGCAAGGTGGCCGAGCAGCTCGGCTACAAGCTCGTCGGCCACAAGCTGGAGCTTCTGGGGGTGGCATCCGACCCCGGCAAGCGCCCAAGTCCCAAGGGCAAGCGCTGATGGCCATGGCGCAGGTCGCCGGTCTGAAGCCCGTCGAGCTCCTCGCCGGCGATATCGAGCTGCGCCTGGCGGAGAACGAGGACGAGATCCGGGCGGCGCAGGCCCTGCGCTATCGCATCTTCTATGAGGAGATGTCGGCCGAGCCGACGGCGGAGATGCAGCGCCTCAGGCGCGATTTCGACAGCTTCGACGATTACTGCGACCATCTTCTGGTCATCGACCGCGCGCTGCCGGCCGGGCCGCGCCGCGTCGTCGGCACCTATCGACTGCTGCGCCGCGCGATGGCGGAGAAGCGCGGCCAGTTCTACTCGGTGGACGAATACGACATCCGCCAGATCCTGGCCTTTCCGGGCGAGATCCTCGAGCTCGGCCGCTCCTGCATCGAGCCCGCCTATCGCCAGCGCTCGATCATGCAGCTCATGTGGCGCGGCATCGCCGATTACGTGATGTATCACGAGATCGGCCTGATGTTCGGCTGCGCGAGCCTCGCGGGCGTCGATCCCAAGTCGCATGCCCTCGCTCTCTCCTATCTGCATCACCATCATCTGGCGCCGGCCAATCTCAGGCCCCGGGCCTTGCCCTCGCGCTATGTCGCCATGAACATGATGGCGCGCGATCAGGTCGACACCCGCGCCGCTCTCGGCCAGCTGCCACCGCTGATCAAGGGGTATCTGCGCCTCGGCGGCTTCGTGGGCGACGGGGCCGTGATCGACGACCAGTTTCACACCACCGATGTCTCGGTGGTGGTGGTCACCGACCGGGTGACGGGCAAGTACTACCGCCATTACACCCGGGCCGAGGACAACCGGGTGAACGGCGACGGCGAGGCGGTAGGCTGATCGGTTCCATGGCGCTGGACGACGATGCGATGGCCGAACGGCCGCAGACCGGCGAAGCGGCAGCGCGCGAAGCCGGCCGCTGGCGCCGTCGCGGCTTCAAGGCCGATACCTCCGATCTCAGCCTGCATTCGCCGATCCGGGCGACGCTGCTGCTGATCCCCTATCTGCTCGCGACTCTCATCCTGCTCCCGCTTCAGGCCATCAGCGTCGCCCTGGGCAGCCGGATGGCCGAGCGCATCCCCGTCGTCTACCATCGCTGCGTCTGCTGGCTCTTCGGCCTCGAAATCGTCCTGCGCGGCACGCCGGAGAAGGGCCGCCCGACGCTCTTCGTCGCCAATCACAGCTCCTATATCGACATCGAGGTCTTCTCCTCCCTGATCCCGGTCAGCTTCATCGCCAAATCGGAAGTGGCGAGCTGGCCCTTCTTCGGGACGCTGGCACGCCTGCAGCGCACGGTCTT
>DATHQQ010000400.1:0-3816 GCA_035482595.1 Verrucomicrobiia bacterium | reverse complement strand
ACCTCGGCTGCATCCTCTTCCGCCGCGCCCTCAAGCGCTGCCTCGACCGCTGGCTGGCCGAGGATATGATGACTCTCGGCGACGCAGATGAGGTCATCCGACTCGTCGCGACCGAGAACGCTCGGCGGATCTATCCGCTGGAGAGCGCCGGCACCAGTTGATCGATCGAGGGGTCGAGAAAATGGGTGTTCCGCTTGCGGAGAGCTACGGCCATCGGCCGTGGCGTCTCCTTGTCATCGCCATCACGGCCTGCGGCTGGCTTGCCGCCTGTTCCAATGAAGCCGACCGGGCCAAGCTCATCGGAAAATGGGTCGCCGTCGGCAAGCCCAGCGAGACTCTCGAATTCCGCGATGACGGGTCCTTCGAATATCTCAGCGGCGTGGGCATAAGGACCAGCCTGCAGATCTTCTGGCGGATGGGGAGCGGCAACAAGGTCGTGCTCAGCATGGCCGACGGCGTGAACCCGCGGAGCTGCTATTACAAGTTCGACGGCGACCATCTCACCTTCGACGACGGCTCCGGCAGCTCCTGCATCCCCGCCGAGCCGGACGACATGCCCATGGAGTATCAGCGCGCGGGGAAGTGAAGCCCTCGGTCCTGCTCCCCTATTCCCCTCGCCCCCCCGAAGGGGGAGAGGGTCAGGGTGAGGGGGTGACAGCCGCCATGTGGGATCCATTTCGCCGCGCGCCAACACCGACCGCACAGTCGCGGCGATCAATCTCACCCTGAAACTGCGACCCCCTCACCCCGACCCTCTCCCCCGTTCCGGGGGCGAGGGGGATAAAAGTGCGGGGGCAGTTTCATGCGTCCGGCCGCGGGTCCCAGCCTTCGCCGGTGCCGCGCTGGATGACGCGGTCGCTCGCCAGCACCTCGCCCGAGCCGATCTGCGGCAGGCCGCGCAGCGTCTGGTAGTAGGGCGTGAAGTCCGGCCGCGTGGCATCGAAGAGCTCCTCGAATCCGTCGATGACGAAATAGCTCTTCTGGAAGGTGTCGAGACGATAGCCGGTGCGCATGATCCGCAGCAGATCGAACCCCAGGCGGTTGGGCGCCGCGCTCTCCAGGCAATAGAGAGACTCCGTCTTCGAGGAGACGATGCCGGAGCCGTAGATGCGCAGGCCCTTGGGCGTGCGGATCAGGCCGAACTCGACCGTGTACCAATAGAGTCGCGCCAGATAGTTCAAGGCGCCAAGCTCGAGGGCCTTCAGCCCGCCTTCGCCATAGGCCTGCATATAGTCGCCGAAGATGGGATTCATCAGGAGGGGCACATGGCCGTAGATGTCGTGGAAGACATCCGGCTCCTGCAGATAGTCCATCTGCTCCGGCTTGCGGATCCACCAGGTGACGGGAAAGCGCCGTGCCGCGAGATGGGCGAAGAAGACCTCGTCGGGCACGAGGCCGGGCACCGCCACGATCTTCCAGCCCGTCGCCTTGGTCAGCGCCTCGCTCAAGCGCTCGAAGCTGGGGATGCCCTCCTTGGCGACCCCGAGGCCCGCCAGCCCGTCGAGGAACTCGTCGCAGGCGCGACCCTGCAGCGTCTCGGCCTGACGCTCGAAGAGGCGGCGCCAAACCGCGTGATCGGCGGCCGTATAGCGCTCGAGCGGCTGGTCCATGGTGTAGTCGGGGCGGATCTCGTCGCGGATGGCCTGGGCGAGCATGGCATCCTCCTGGGGCAAACTCTCAAGGATGCAAGCTTAGGGCCAGACCCGTGGGGAATCCTGGCTTTCTGAGGTACCGGATGGCTTATTCATGCAGCAAAACTGCAAATTGGATCCGATTCATGCCATAATACCGCATGGCCGATCTGGATGATTTCGACCGCAAGATCCTGGCCGCGCTCCAGCGCGACGGCCGCATGACCAATGTCGCTTTGGCCGAGGTGGTCGCCCTCTCGCCCTCGCAATGCGCCCGGCGACTGCAGCGACTGGAGGAGATCGGCGCCATTCGCGGCTATGGCGCCTTCCTCGACCCTGAGGCTTTAGGCTTCGGCATCACGGCGCTTGTCACCGTCACTTTGGAGAAGCATGCCCGGGCGAATATCCGGGACTTCCACGAGCTCGTCCGCCGGAAGCCCGAGATCGTGGAATGCCTGGCGCTCACCGGCGACGGCGATTTCCAGCTCCGCATCGTCGCGCGCGACCTCCCAAGCTTCTCGCGCTTCCTGCTCGAGGTCATCATCCCCATGCCCGGCATCGCCACCACCCGCTCCCATATCGTGTTGGAGCAGGTCAAGAGCACGCACGCCCTGCCGATTTGACAGGCGTCAGGCGCGCCTTTCGGCGACGGTCTTCAGATTGGCGAGGCCTTCGTCGAACTGCTTGCCGACCATGTTGTCCATGCTCATGAAGATGCACATGACCTTCGCCATGAAGGGGCTCGATCCATGCATGGCCCAGGTGACGGTCGTGGCATCGCCCTCCAGCGCCATGGTGAATTCGGCCGTGTTGCGGGCTTCGAAGGGTTTCATGAAATGCAAGGCGATGACGATCTTGCCCGGCGGCGATGATTGCGTGATCTCCATCCGCCCCTTGCCGACCTTGTTATTACCCTGCCATTCGTAGACGGCACCCTTGCCGCGCTCGGCGCCGCTATAGCTTCGCTGGAGGGCCGGATCGATCTTCTCATAGGGCGACCAGGAGACCCAGTCGTGGAAGTTGTCGATCAGGGGAAAGATCTTCTCCGGCGACGCCTTGATGCGCGCGGTCCGCTGCACGCGGAACCCATTGGGCCGGGACGCCGCGAAGAGAAGAAATGCGGCGACGAAAGTGACGATTATGATCAGTACCATAGCGACGGTGTGGGACATGAATGCCTCCGTTAGGTTGTCTCCGTCAGGACGGGAATGACGCGAGGATGAGCCACTAGGAATAGGCTCCCACGGGCTCGGAGCCGTTGAAGACTCGCCAATGCCAGCGGCCATCCAGCTTCTGGAAAACGCCGAACATCCGATAGGGCTTGCGCTCCGTCCGATCGGGATAGGCGATGACGATCTCGCTGTCGGCGAAGACCCAGGCCAGGTCGCCGTGCCGGGTCACCTTCCTCTGTCCCCATGCCCAGGAGACCCTGAACGGTTTGGCGAACAGGGCCGCCATATGTGCCGCGAGCTCGTCCCGCGTCTCATCGATCTCCCCCACCTCCGACCCGACGAGCCGGAATCCGAGGTCGCTCCAGAGCTCGTCGACGATCGCCGGATCGCGCGCATGGACCAGCGCGTTCAGCCGGTCGAGCTTGGCGAGCAGCGCCTGATCCTCCGCATCCGCCGTATCCATCTCCGTTCCTCCCCTCGTCATGTCGGCCAAGGCAGGCGGCCAAGATAGAAGCCGAAGACCCTCTTCGCTATGGCTTCAGATCGACGGCGGCCCTGAGGCTGCCGTCCATGTAGAAGGGCACGGAGCTGTGCTCATGGCGGATCTTCCAGAGGCCGCCCGCCTTGCCCAGGCAGACGGTCTCCCGCACCCAGACGCTGACCTTCCGATCGTCCTCGACCTTGGTCCCGCTGATCCGCACGACGCCGTGGCAGAAGGCCAGATCGCCCTCGGTCACCACCTTGAAATCCCTGAGCTCATAGCCGATCGGCCCCCACCAGGTGGCAAACCAGCCCTCCAGCCCACGCCTGTCGAGGGCGGCAGGGCCGGCGGTGCGCAGCGGCGGCGCCAGGTCGAACTTGACGGTATCCGGCGCGTAGTGGGACAGGACGGCGGAGGCGTCCTTGGCGCGAAGGGCGGCAGCGCGGTCCTCGAGCAAGGCGCGTATCTGGGCTGCATCGGGGCTTTCCATCGTCATCTCCCTCTCCTCTCTCGGGGACGCTTACCCCGAGGA
>DATHQQ010000399.1:0-3414 GCA_035482595.1 Verrucomicrobiia bacterium | reverse complement strand
CTGCTCCACCGGGAGGTCAGCTCCGGCATGGAGGCGGCGAGCAATTTCGGGATCAGCCACAGCCGCGCCCATTACGTCGTCCTGCATGACGACGACGACAGCTGGCATCCCGATTTCCTCTGGGCCACGGTAGGGTTTCTGAAGGCCTCCGGCTCCCGCTTCCATGGCGTGATCTCGGGCACCGAGCTGGTCTTCGAGCGCATCCATCCGGACTCGATCGAGGAGTTGCGGCGCATGTTCATGCGCCGGCCGCCCCAGGCGCTGACCGCCCCCACCTTGCGCCGGCGGAACCGCTTTCCCCCTATCGCCTTCGTCTATGACCGCGAAGCCTGGCTCGCCGCCGGCGGCTATCGCGAACATCTCAAGGCGCTGGGCGATTGGGATTTCAACGTCCGCTTCTCCAGCCGCTTCAGGATCGGCCAGATCCCCGACGTGCTGGCCTATTGGCATCACCGGCCCCGTTCGCGCCGGCGCCCCCGGGCCTATGCCAATTCCCCCTATCGCGACCATATGGAATGTCTGATGCGGCTGAAGCGCGAATGGGGCGAGCGGCCGCCACTCTGGCGCTATCTGCTGTGGTGGCGCTATTGAGGTCGGCTGCGGCGGCTGAGGAAGGTCAAAGACGCTTTGCAGGCCCAAAGCCGGTCTGCTATAAGCCGGCCGGCCCTGGTCCGGGGTAGCTCAGCGGTAGAGCAATCGGCTGTTAACCGATCGGTCCTCGGTTCGAATCCGAGCCCCGGAGCCAATTCGCCCCCCAATCAAATGAGGGTTTTTCTCAACGCCCGCCGAGGGTGGCCGGCTACGGGAGATCGAAATGTCAGGTAGGCATGCCTCTCTCAGTCGTTCGGCGGTTGCTGTCGCGTTGATGATCGGCGCCTTTTCGGCACATGCTCAAACGGCGACGGGATCCCCCGCCCCTTCGACTTCCGTTCCAACGACGGGTCCGATGACCAAGGATCAGTTGGAAATGGCAGCGCGATTTGAAGAATGCGGCCGAAGGCTGCAAGAGGAACGCGCCGGCGGCCTCATCACCGCGCTTCGACTTGGAGCATCGGCAATAGAGATGGATGTCGACAAGGCGAGGTGGAAGCCCCTGCCGTTCGACACCCAGCTTGCCATCGTGAAGAGCGTCTCCTGCTACGCCGTAGCCGGAAATCCCAAGTTACATGCGCGGGTGCAGGTGCTCGACAATCTCGATCACCAAACGCTCGGCGACTTCGATGGGTCGGTCTTGAAGGTTCCCTGACCTGGCCAAAACAAGCTAAGCGCGGCACCGGCCGTCACCGGAACACCGGCAGGAGGGAAACCGCCAGCAAGCCGGCCATCGACCAGTTGAACACCTTGCGGGCACGCGGACTGCCGAGGAAGCGCGCAATCGCCGCGCCGAAGCCCGCCCATATCGCGACCGAGGCGAAGCAGGCTGCCGCCAGCACGCTCGCAATCACCGCGGTTTGCGACACGACCTCGCCCTCCCCCGTCGTAAAGGCCGCCAGCGCGCCGAGCGCGATCACCCAGCCCTTGGGGTTGATGCATTGGAAGAGTGCGGCTTCGGCAAAGGTGATCGGCTTTGCCCGCGTCGAGCCGCTTCTCGCCGTATCGGCCCGTGCGATGCGCCAGGCAAGATAGAGCAGATAGGCAGCACCCGCATATTTCAGCAGCCGGTGCAGGCGCGGCTCGGCCTGAAGCAAGCCGGCAAGCCCCAGCCCCGCCGCTATCACCACGACACCGAAACCGAGCGTGATGCCCAGCATATGCGGGATCGCGCGGCGGAAGCCGAAATTGGCGGCCGAGGCCGTGACCATGACCACGTTCGGCCCCGGTGTAAGGCACATGGCGGCCGCGAACAGAACCAAGGGTCCCAGAAGGATGCCCCCGCCCATCTCGAGACTCCCTCTCTTGCTCTCTTGGATGGCTTGCGGCAGGAAGCACGCCCGCTTGTTCTGGCGCAATTACCTGGGAGGTAGTAACGATGAGCGCCATTTGCCCAAGGGGCGGCTGATCCGCAGCCGGTCAAACGAGCGCCGCCAGGCCAAACATGGGAGACAAGCAGATGAAGCCGATGGATGCGCCTTCGGTCCCGCTATCGCCGCTGTCGCGCCGTCGCTTCCTATTGAACGGTGCGGCCCTGACGACGGCAGTTCTGACGCCCGGCATCCTGGGCTTGACCAGCGGGGCTGCCGGCGAGACACCGATGGATATGAGCAGCGGCGCGCGGGGGGTTCCGCGCGCGCCCTACGACAAGGATGCCCCGCTCATCGAGCCGGAGGTCCGCCGCGCGGCGAACGGGGAGCTGCGCACGACCCTGCGCGCGGCCTACACCTATAAGGACATGGGCGGCTACCGGCTGTCGCTCAGGAGCTATGAGGCAAACATCCCCGGCCCGACCCTGCGGCTGCGGCCGGGCGATGTGCTGCGCATTCGGCTCGTGAACGACCTGCCGCCGAATCCCGATCCGGTGCCCCTCGACATGGCTTTGCCGCATCATTTCAACACGACCAATTTCCATTCCCACGGCCTGCATGTCAGCCCGGGCGGGATCTCCGACAATATCTTCCGCTCGATGGAGCCGGGGCAGAGCTACGACATCGAGATCGCCATCCCGGCGGATCACCCGAAGGGCACCTATTGGTATCACCCGCATCACCACGGCAGCGCCGATATCCAGATGACGAGCGGCATGGCGGGCGCCCTGATCGTCGAGGGCGACTTCGACGATGTCCCGGAGATCGCGGCGGCGAGCGAGCGCCTGCTCATCCTCAATGAGGTGCTCTTCGACTACCGCGGCGAGATCGAGGTCTATGACACCGTCTGGCCCGAAGCCGTGCCCCGCTTTCTCTCCGTCAACGGGCAGCGCGACCCGATCATCCGCATGCGGCCCGGCGAGGTCCAGCGCTGGCGGATCCTCCATGCCGGGCATGAGGACAATCTGCGTCTCGCGCTCGAGGGGCATGGGCTGCAGGTCATCGCCTATGACGGAATCGCCAGACCGGCTATCGAGCACGTCGACAACATTCTCATGTCCCCGGGCCAGAGGGCCGATGTGCTGGTTCAGGCCGGTGCCGCGGGAAGCTATGCGCTGCGGGCGATTGCCAATGACCAGGGTTACCCCTCGCCCGTGGGACCGCTGGCCCGTATCGTCGTCGACGGCGAATCGCTCGCCATGGCGCTTCCCGCCGCCCTCGGCAAGGCGCCCCTCGCCACCATCGGCGATGCGGAGATCACCAACACGCGCCGCCTGACCCTATCGGTGAAGGAGCCGGAATTTCCCCCTGCCGCCAATTACCAGGAATTCACCTACCTCATCTGCGGTCGCCAGTTCGACCCCAATCGGGTCGATCAGCGAATTCCCCTGGGGGCGGTGGAGGAATGGATCGTCGTCAACGAGCATGAGGACGACCATATCTTCCACATCCA
>DATHQQ010000398.1:0-9181 GCA_035482595.1 Verrucomicrobiia bacterium | reverse complement strand
ACAAGCGCGCATGTGCGCCTCTTTTCTCCAGTGCCCACAAGCGGAGCGGTCTTAAGATGTGGATGGTCGGCCTTCGCCGACCATGACGATATAGGGAGTAGGGCTGGCCGGCCGTAATTGGACAGTCGTGGGGCAAACTCTGGCAGGACGGGAGAGAGCCATTCCTACCGGGCAACAACCCCCCTCCAATTGACGCCGCAGGGCATTTGACTATCATCCGGCCGCTTTTCCACCGGCATCCAAGGAACCCACCGTCATGAGGCGGAGCCGTTGACCGCAGGCGATCTCCGCCGCTCCTTCTCGCGCCTCTATGACGCTGCCTGGGCCAGGCCCGCCGCGTCGCGGCTTGGGCGCGAGGGATTCCTGGTGCTGCTGCTGGTGGTCGCCGTCTGGGCCGCGGCTTCCCTGCCCAATCTCTCGACGCGCTCCTTCATCTATGAGGAGGGCCGCAACGCGGCGATGGCGAAGGATATCGTCCAGCGCGGCCATTGGCTCGAGCCGGAGATCTATGGCGAACGCTGGGCCGAGAAGCCCATCCTGCTGCCTTGGACCACCGTCGTCATCGCACCTCTGACGGGTGGAGTGAACGAATGGTCGGCCCGCTGGCCGGTCATGCTCTCGGTGCTGCTGACGGCGCTCCTGATCCAGCGGCTGACGCGCCGCTACGCCAGCCTGGGCGCCTCGCTCTTCGCGGCGGGAAGCTTTCTCTTCTGCTCGCTGCTGTTGCAGAAGCTCATCATCGCCGAGCCGGATACCGTCGTGACGGCGCTCTCCTTCGCCGCCTTCTATGTCTGGTGGGACGGGGAGGAGAAGGGGCGCGTCGGGCCAGCGCGCTGGATCGCCTGCGCCCTCATCGTCACCTTGCTCTCTTTGGCCAAGGGTCCCCAGCCCGCGGGCTTCTTCGTCTTCGGGGTCGGGGTCTATATCCTGCTGCGCCGTCGGTGGGAGCAGATCTGGGGCATCGCGCTCACGGCGGCCTTGCCGGCGCTGGTCAATATCGCCTGGGCCGCCGCCGTCTATCAGCCCCGGGATCAATACAATTGGCTGCGCTACATGCGCATGGATGGGCACGGCAGCGCGGCCAACTATCTCTACGAGCGGGCGCGCTTCATCATCCAGCTGGCGCTGGAATGGCTGCCCACGACGCTGTTGCTTCCTTTCCTCGCAACCCGGCGCTGGCGGCGGAGCGTGCCCCTGCTCTCGCTGCCTGTCGTCTTCCCTCTGCTCTGCTACGCCTGCACGGGCATGGCCCTGCTGCTGGTCTGGCCTGGCACCGGCTCGCGCTACGCCATGCCGCTGACGCCGGCCGCTTGTGTGCTCGCCGCCTTCGTCGCCCAGGAACTCTGGCGCCGGCGCCATTGGCTGGGCTATCTCACTTCCGGGATGCTGGGCGCGCTTGTGCTCTACCAGCTCCTCCTGGTCAGCATCGGCGTGCCGGTCTTCGCCGATCAATTCGGCCTGTCGCGGGCGACGGGACAGATGATCACCCGCGCCATCCAGGCCGATCCGGCGCCGGTCTATTGCCTGCCGCCCTGCGATCCGACCCGCCTCTTCTATGTCGAGGGGCCGATCGTCAGCCTGCCGATCCCCGATTTCCCCAAGGTGAAGGCGCCGGCCTGGCTGCTCACCACCCGCGATGTGCTGCCCTTCTTCACCCGCCGCCGTCCCGATCTCGACGCCCGCGTCACCGTCGAGCGGCCGGAGGATCCCCGCGCCATCGCGGTGCATCTCCTGCCGAAATCTACGACGCCGTAGTTTTGCCCGGACAAGCCGGGCCATAATCGGGCCGGCAAACCCGCTGCGAGGAGGGGCCTTGGCTGAGAAACCCCACCACATCGTTATCGTCGGCGGCGGCGCCGGCGGGCTGGTGCTGGCCACCAAGCTCGGCAACCGGCTGGGCCGCCGCGGGCGGACCCAGATCACCCTCATCGACAATGCCCTCACCCATATCTGGAAGCCGCTGCTGCATGAGGTGGCGGTCGGCACCATGGGGCCGCATAACGACGACGTGAATTATCTGGGCCATGCCCGCGACCATCATTTCGCCTTCCAGCCGGGCCGCATGGATGGCCTCGACCGGGCGAAGCGCCAGGTGCATCTGGGGTCGATCCTGGATCCCGAGGGGGAGGAGGTAACCCCCGCCCGGCAGATCGACTATGACACGCTGGTCGTCGCCGTGGGCAGCACGAGCAATGATTTCGCTATTCCCGGCGTGGCCGAGCATTGCCTCTATCTCGACAGCTATCAGCAGGCCGACCGTTTCCAGCAGCGCCTGCTCAGCATCTGCATGCGGGCGCAGTTCGAGCCGGACCGGCCGCCCGGCAAGGTGCTCCGCATCGCCATCGTCGGCGCCGGGGCGACCGGCGTCGAGCTCTCGGCGGAGATGCATAAGGCGCTGCGGCATCTCTCCGACTACGGCCTCGACCGCATCGACGTCACGCGCGACGTGGAGATCAGCCTGATCGAGGCGGCCCCGCGGGTCCTTCCCAACCTGCCCGAGCGGCTTTCCGAGGCGACCGAGAAGGAACTGAAGAAGCTCGGCATCCAGATCCATACCGACGAGAGCGTGGTCAGCGTCAGCCATGACGGCATCACGACCCGCAGCGGTCACTTCCTGCCGGCGGAGATCAAGGTCTGGTCAGCGGGTGTGAAGGCCGCTGATTTCCTGAGGGATCTCGACGGGCTCGAGACCAACCGGATCAACCAGCTCGTGGTCCTGGACACGCTGCAGACCACCCGGGACAGCGATGTCTTTGCCATCGGCGATTGCGCCGCCTGCCCGCAACCGGGATCGGACCGCACGGTGCCGCCCCGGGCCCAGGCCGCCTATCAGCAGGCGATGCTGCTCGCCGGAACGCTGGTAGGACGGCTACAGGCCAAGCCGCCGCGGCATTTCGTCTATCGCGACTATGGCTCGCTGATCTCACTCAGCTACAGCAGCGTCGGCAATCTCATGGGCAATCTGTTGGGCAGCGTGATGCTGGAGGGGATGATCGCGCGGCTCGCCTATCTCTCCCTCTACAAGAAGCACCAGCTGGCGCTGCACGGCTTCGTCTGGGTCGCCTTCGCGACACTGGCCAATCTGATCAAGCGCCGGACGGAGCCGCGGCTGAAGCTGCATTAGGATGGTCTTCTCCGCGGCGCCTATGTCTTCTCCTCTACCGCGCTTCGAAGCGCGGTAGAGGGGCCATTCCGTCCCCGCATGGAAGCCGTCATCAACGCCGCGCTCCCGGTCTTCGCCCTGATTTTGGCGGGCTATCTGGCAGCGCGCTTCGAGATCCTGGGCCCGGCGGCCACCGACAGCATCAACCGCTTCGTCGTCTATCTCGCCTTGCCGGCGCTGCTCTTCCAGGCAATGGCGACGCTGGCCGTCGGCCAACTTGCCAATCTGCATTTCCTCCTGGCCTTCGGCGGCGGCATGCTGATCACCTTCGGGCTTTGCTTCGCCCTGCAGCGGCGTGGCGGCCAGAGCCTGACCGATGCCGGCATCGAGGGGCTGGCCGCCGGCTATGCCAATACGGGGTTCCTCGGCATTCCGCTCTGCCTCGCCCTTTTCGGGCGGGAGAGCCTGCCGCCGGTCGTCATCGCGACGCTGCTCACCGCCTGCCTCCTCTTTGCCATCGTCATCGTGATGATCGAGGTCGACCGCCATGGGGCGGGCGATTTCGCTCCTGCGCTGGGCAAGGTCTCGCTCACCCTGCTGCGCAATCCGCTGCTGGTGGCACCGGTTCTGGGCATGGTCTTCGCGGCGACGGGACTTCCCTTGCCTCTGCCGGTCGATCGTTTCGCCACCCTGCTGGGCAATGCGGCCAGCCCCTGCGCCCTGGTTGCCATCGGCCTGTTCCTCGCCCAGCAAGGCGGCGGCCATGACAATCGCGCCGTGTTGCGCCTTGTGCTGATGAAGCTGCTGCTGCATCCCGCCATCACGGCGGTGCTGGCCTATTGGATCTTTCCCATGCCGCGGCTCTGGGCCGAGGTGGCGGTGGTGCTGAGCGCGCTGCCCATCGGCACGGGCCCCTTCATGCTGGCCAAGCTCTATGACCGGGAGGCCGCGCTTACCTCGCGCGCCATCCTGATCTCCACCCTCTGCTCCGTGGTGAGCGTGTCCCTGCTGATCGTCTGGCTCGCGAGTCCCTGAGCGGCGCTTTTACATCTTGGTCGTGGCCGAGGGCATCTCGACGAGTTCGATGATGATGCCGTTGG
This sequence comes from Verrucomicrobiia bacterium, assembly GCA_035482595.1. GTDB lineage: Bacteria > Pseudomonadota > Alphaproteobacteria > Dongiales > Dongiaceae > DASXQK01. The sequence goes on along the minus strand of DATHQQ010000398.1, from coordinate 4,978 downwards.
GATCGCGCAGATAGGCCGCCCGGCAGCCCTTGGCATGGCCCATGGTGACGTCGCTGACCTCGCCCTGCTCGCGGGCGCCGGCGGCCAGCAGGTCGCGCCAGGTCGCGTCGATGTCATCGACCATCAGGCAGACATGGGCGACGCAGGCCATGGAGGGCTCGAGCCCCGGTGAGGGCCGCGCGCCGCCGGTATATTGGATGAACTCCATATGATGGCCATGGCCGTAGAGATGGGCGATCAATAGCTCCGCCCCCGGCACGCCGGTCACCTTCTCCTGCCAATCGCCCGCGCGCGGCGAGAGCGAGGCGGTCTCGAAGCCCAGATGCTTGGTCCAGAAATCGACCGACTTATGGATGTCGGCGACGGTGAAGCTCGTATGGTCGAAACCGATGATCATCGTTTCCCCCTCGATAGGAAGGCCGCCTCCGGCGAGCCTCGTGTGTTGAAACTTCTCATGCCGCCTCTTCCGGTGCGCTGACGGAGACCCTCGCGGCCGCGGGCTCGACGGGCCCATGACCCATCCGCCGGTCGGCCTCCGCCGTCACCTCATTGAGCGAGCTCTCCAGACGCAGCCGCAGCGCCTCGCGCCGCGCCGGATCCAGCGAGCCCGGGATCTCGATCTCGGGACCGACGACGAAGACGCCGCGCCCGAAGGGCAGCGGCAGCAGGAAGCGGTCCCAGCTCTTCAGCAGGCGGCGGCGGCTGGTGGAATAGCCCACCGGCACCAGCACGGCGTCGGCCAGCTCCGCCGCCAGCACCGCGCCCACGGCCGCCCGCATGCGGGGGCCGCGGGGGCCGTCCGGCGTCACGCAGGGTAGGTCGTAGTTCCGGCAGAGTTCCGCCATGCGATAGAGCGCCTTCACCGGTTCGCGGGAGGAAGAGCCGGGGATGGTCTGGATGCCGAAGCGGCGCACGGTGCGGGCGATCAGCCGCCCGTCGCGATGGTCGGAAATCAGGATATGGAAGGGCCGGTTGCCGCGCATCCCATAGGGCATCATCAGCAGCCGGCCATGCCAGAAGCAGATGATCGCCCGGCGCTTGTCGCCCAGCAGCCGGTCGGCGATCTCGAAACCGATCCGCTCCCAGCGGTTGGTCCGATAGATCAGCCGGATATAGGCGGCCGCGGCGGCGGAGAAGAACGCCTCCATCGCATCGGAACGCAGAAGACGCCGCGAGAGTCCCATGGATCAGGCGCGGGCTCTTGCTGGGGCGAGGAAGGAGCATTCGGGGCCGGCGAACATCGCGGCGAGATTGGCATAAACCGGGCGTGGATGCATCACTCCGCCGGCTTCTCCGCCTTGGCCTCGGCGATGATCCAGTCACGGAAGAGCCGGGCGGGCTGGCTCTGCTCGCTGTCGCTGGGCCAGAGCAGATAGAAGCCGCGATCGGAGCCCAATGTGGCGGCCATGGGCCGGATCAGCGTGCCCCGGGCGATGAAATCCTCCGCCAGACGGCCCCCGCCCAGCGCCACCCCCTGGCCATCCAGGGCGGCCTGGATCAGAACCAGGTAATTGTCGAAGGTGAGGGCGCGCCGGCGCGCCGGCCCCACGACGCCGAAGGATTTCAGCCAAGCATCCCAGGTTACCCAATTGCGGTCGTATTCGGCGAGATGCAGCAGCACCTCGTCCAGCAGATCGGCGGGGCGGCTGAGGGAGGTCGCCGCGCCATAGCCGGGCGCGCAGACGGGGAAGATCTCGTTGTCCATCAGCCGCGCGGTGCGCACGCCCGGCCAGCGCCCCGAGCCGTAGCGCACGGCCAGGTCCACCCCCGCCGAGGCCAGATCGCTGACCGGGGCCGACGCGACCAGCTTCAGCTCGATCTCGGGATAAGCGGCGCGGAATTTGGCGACCCGGTGCATCAGCCAATAGGAGGCGAAGGTGACGCTGGAGGAGACGGTGAGATCGGCCTCGGGCCCGATGCGCCGAAGCTCGACCGCGGCGCCGGCGATATGCTCCAGCCCCATGGTCACCGCCTTGTAGAGGCGCTGGCCCGCCGGGGTCAGCTTCAGGTGGCGGGGGCTGCGCTGGAACATCGCCGTGCCGAGATGCTCCTCCAGCAGCTGCATCTGCCGGCTCACGGCCGCCTGGGTCACCCCCAGCTCCTTGGCCGCCCGGGTGAAGTTCATATGCCGGGCCGCGGCCTCGAAGACCACGAGACTATTGGCCGGCGGCAGGCGGCGGCGAAGCGATACCATGAGAAAATCTGATGCCTTCCCATGAGAATTTGTCCAATCGACGGATTCTATGAATTGATCTCCAATAGTCAATGTAATGGTACCCGAGCCCGGCGCCATGGTCGGGCGAGGGGGATCAATGGGAGGTCATCAGATGGACGCTCGCAGCACCCCGCCGGCCGCCCAAGACCGGCCCGCCGTCTCGCGTGAGGACGCCCGCCGCGTTGCGGCGCTCAGTGAGGACCGGAAAGACCCCAACCCTCTCGACTTCGCCGCCCTCATGCGCCGGGTCGAAGCCGAGGTCTACGACATCTCCTAACCCCGCGGCCGAGGCCGCAAGCAGGGCGATTCCCGCCACCCCCTTCAGCGAGGAACAGGCTCATGTCGGCACGCAATGCGCTCTTCATCCCCGGCCCCAGCAACATGCCCGATGCCATCCGCCAGGCGATGGACATCCCGCTGGAGGACCAGCGGGCGCCGGATTTCCCCCAATTCACCCTCGGCCTCTTCCGCGACCTGAAGAAGGTCTTCAAGACCGAAGCCGGGCAGGTGTTCCTGTTTCCGGGCTCAGGCACCGGCGGCTGGGAAGCGGCCCTGACCAACACCCTCTCCCCGGGCGACCGGGTGCTCGCCGCTCGCTTCGGGCAGTTCTCCCATCTCTGGGTCGAGATGTGCCAGCGCCTGGGTCTCGAGGTGGACGTCATCGAGGGCGAATGGGGCGAGGGGGCGCCGGTCGAGGCCTATGCCGAGCGCCTCGCCGCCGACAAGGCCCATCGCATCAAGGCGGTGCTGGTCTGCCATAACGAGACGGCCACCGGCGTCACCAGCGATGTCGCCGCACTCCGCCGGGCGCTGGATGCGGCGGGCCATCCGGCCCTGCTCTATGTCGACGGCGTCAGCTCCATCGCCAGCATCGATTTCCGCATGGATGAATGGGGCGTCGATCTGGCGGTCGCCGGCTCGCAGAAGGGCTTCATGCTGCCCACGGGCCTCGCCATCGTCGCTGTCTCCCCGAAGGCGATGGCCGCCGCGGCCGAGGCCAAATCCTTCCGCTGCTATTTCGACTTCGCCGACATGGCTCGCACCAACAAGGACGGCTATTTCCCCTATACCCCGGCGACCACCTTGCTCCGGGGCCTGCGCGCCTCTCTCGATCTGCTGGAGCGCGAGGGGCTGGAGCAGGTCTTCCAGCGCCATCATCGCCTGGCCGAAGGCGTTCGCCGGGCCGCTGCCGCCTGGGGGCTGAAGCTCTGCGCCCGCCAACCGCGCTGGCATTCCGACACGGTGAGCGCGATCGTCCTGCCCGCCGGCTTCGACAGCAACGCCGTCGTCCGCCATGCCTATGAGCGCTACAACCTCTCGCTCGGCGTCGGTCTCGCCAAGGTGGCGGGTCGGGTCTTCCGCATCGGCCATCTGGGCAGCCTGAACGAGATCATGCTGCTGGGGGCGCTGGCCGGGACGGAGATGGCCCTGGCCGATCTCGGTATCCCCATCGAGCTCGGCAGCGGCGTCGCAGCGGCCCAGGCGCATTACGCCCTTCCGAAGCAGGAGACCCACGTGTTCCCGCGCCGCGCCGTCGGCGCCTGACGGCAAGGCGGGGGGCAGCCATGGATATCCACGAATATCAGGCGAAAGAGATCCTCGCCGGCTTCGGCGTGCAGGTCGCCCGCGGCGGACTTGCCTATAGCCCGGAGCAGGCGGCCTATCGCGCCCGGGAGATCGGCGGGGAGCGTTGGGTGGTGAAGGCCCAGGTCCATGCCGGCGGCCGCGGCAAGGCCGGCGGCGTGCGCCTCTGCCGCGACGAGGCGCAGGTGGAGGCGGCGGCCGAAGCGCTGCTCGGCAAGCGTCTCGCCACCGCCCAGACGGGGCCGCGCGGAAAGCTGGTCAACCGCCTCTATGTCGAGGCCGCGAGCGATGTGGTGAGCGAGTTCTATCTCGGCCTGGTCCTCGACCGGCAGAGCGAGCGGATCATGGTGGTGGCCTCGGCGGCCGGCGGCATGGAGATCGAGGAGATCAGCGCCACAAAGCCGGAGACCCTGATCCGCATCAGCGTCGATCCCGCCGTCGGCATGCAGCCCTTCCATGCCCGGGAGATCGCCTTCGGCCTCGGCCTCGACGCCGGCCATACGGCGCAGGCGGTGGAGACCATCCTCGGCTGCTACCGGGCCTTCCGCGATCTCGACGCCACCATGGTGGAGATCAACCCCCTGGTGACCACGGCCGACGGGACGCTGCTGGCGCTGGACGCCAAGATGAGCTTCGACGACAACGCCCTCTTCCGCCGGCCCCGCATCGCCGAGCTCCGCGACAAATCGCAAGAGGATCCCCGCGAGACCAAGGCGATGGACCGCGGCCTCAGCTATGTCGGGCTCGAGGGCAATATCGGCTGCATCATCAACGGCGCCGGGCTTGCCATGGCGACCATGGACATGATCAAGCATGCGGGCGGCGAGCCCGCGAACTTCCTCGACATCGGTGGCGCCGCCACGCCGGAGCGGGTGGCCAAGGCCTTCAACCTGGTGCTCTCCGACGCCAAGGTGGAGGCGATGCTTGTGAACATCTTCGCCGGCATCAACCGCTGCGACTGGGTTGCCCGCGGCATCGTGCAGGCCCTGCAGAAGATCGAGATGCGGGTGCCGCTGGTGGTGCGCCTGGCTGGGACCCATGTCGAGGAAGGCCGCGAGATTTTGGAATCGAGCGGCTTTCCCATCATCGCCGCCGACGGCCTCGCCGAGGCGGCGGAGAAGGTCGTGTCCGCCTGGCGCCAGACACGCCAGCTGCAGCCCACGGAGGAAGCGGCATGAG
>DATHQQ010000397.1:0-2729 GCA_035482595.1 Verrucomicrobiia bacterium | reverse complement strand
GGGCAGCACGGCGACACTCCAGATCACGATATGCGCCGGCTCGATCTCGAGGGCCAGCGAGGCGGTGGGGCCCGACGGCCCGTCGATGATCCAGATCTCCTGGCTGGCGAACAGCGTCTGCCAGTCGGTGGCCATCGGCTGTGGCTCGCGGCCGATCACCGGGACATAGACCGCATAGGCCGCCCGCGCCAATGCATTCAGGGCGGCGGCATCGTCGGGTGTGGCCCGGCGGGGAGGAGGCTCGCTCATTGACTCTGGCTGCTGTCCTCTTTAGAACAAAAAGGGAACAATCATTCTTTCCCGAGCTTCAGATAACATGACCGCCTCGCCGAAGATCGCCGATCTTGCAGCCTTGCGAAGCCTGATTTCCCAACGCGCCCCGGGCGTGCCGGCGGCCGCCCCCTGTCCCCTGGAGCTGCCGGCGCTGGATGCGGCCCTGGGCGGTGGCTTGCCGCGAGGCTGCCTGCAGGAGGTGGTCCCGGCCGATGGCGGGGCGGCGGCCGCGGGCTTTGCCGCCTTTCTCCTCGGCCGGCTGGTGAGCCAAGCCGAGGAAAGGGGGCGGGGCGTGCTCTGGGCCTCCCTTGGGGAGGGCGATCTCTACCCGCCGGGGCTGGCGGGTTTCGGCCTCGATCCGGCAGCCATGATCCTGCTCTCCGCCCCCAGCCCGGCGGAGCTGCTCTGGGCCATGGAGGAGGCGCTGCGCACCCCGGCTTTAGCGGGGGTGGTGGGAGAGGTCGACCGGCTCGACCTCACCGCCGGCCGGCGCCTGCAGCTGGCTGCTGCGGCCGGCGGAGGGGTAGGGCTCCTGCTTCTCCGCGCCGACCGCCTCGCCGCCGCGGTCAGCACCGCCGCACTGCGCTGGCGAGTGGGCGCGGGGCCCGATCGCACCTGGCATGTCGAGCTCCTACGCCGGCGCGGCGGCCGGCCGGGGGCCTGGATTCTGGAGAGAGAGGATGAAACGGATCGTCTCCTTGTGGCTGCCGAGCTGGGCGACGGATCGGCTGCGCCGCAAGCCCGATTTTCCCCAGGGTAAGCCCACCATAACCATCGAGGAGATCGGCGGCCGTCTCCTCGTCGTGGCGGCCGATGGCGCCGCCGCGGCCGAGGGCATCCTGCCCGGTCTCTCCCTGGCCGATGCCCGGGCGCTCAGGCCCGATCTCGCCGTCTTTCATGCCGACCGTGCCGGCGATGCGGCGGCGCTCGCACGGCTCGCCGATTGGTGCAGCCGCTATACGCCCTTGGTCGCCGTCGACGGCGCCGATGGGCTCTGGCTCGACATCACCGGCTGCGCCCATCTTTTCGGCGGCGAGCGGGCGCTGATGTCCGACCTGCGCCACCGCCTCGCCGGCTTCGGCCATGACGCCCGCGCCGCCGTCGCCGACAGCCCTGGCGCTGCCTGGGCTGCCGCCCGCTTCCGGGAGGCCGAGCAGACGCTCCTGGAGCCGGGGACGGCGCGCACCGCTTTGGCCCCGCTGCCGGTGGCCGCACTCCGCCTGCCCGCCGTGATGGTGGCGGAGCTGGAGCGTCTGGGCCTCCGCCATATCGGAGATCTCTATCCCTTGCCCCGGGCTTCGCTGGCCCGGCGCTTCGGCATGCTGCCGGGAGAGCGGCTGGATCAGGCGCTGGGGCGCATCGACGAGCCCATCTCGCCCCGCCTGCCGGCCCCTGCCTTTGCGGTGCGACAGGTGCTAGCGGAGCCGATCCTCCATCTGGAGGGCATGGCCGCCGTGCTGCAGCGTCTGCTTCCCCGCCTCTGCCGCGAGCTGGCGGAAGGAGGGCAGGGCGCGCGGCGCCTCGAGCTCTCCTGCTATCGCGTCGACGGCCGGCTGGCGAAGCTCGCGGTGGGCACCAGCCGGCCGAGCCGCGACGATGCCGCCTTGGCGCGGCTCTTCGCCGAGAAGCTGGAGCGCATCGATCCCGGCTTCGGCATCGAGGCCATGGTCCTGGCCGCCCCCCATGTCGAGCCTCTGGCCGATCTGCAGCTGGCGCTGGCCCGCAGCCGCGGCGGCGCCGGGCTGGAAGCCGATCTGGCGCCCCTTATCGACCGTCTCGGCAATCGCCTGGGCTTCGCGCGGCTCGCCCGGGCCGAGCCGCGCGAGAGCCATTTTCCCGAACGCGCGGTGAAGCGAATGCCGGCGGTCTTTCCTGCCACGGCCGCAAAGCCCGCTGCTGCCTGGCCGCAAGGCAGCCTTCCTTTACGCCTCTTGCCGCAGCCCGAGCCGGTGACGGCGGAGGGCCATCCGCCCTCCGACTTCATCTGGCGGGCAAGGCGCCATCGCATCCGTTCGGCGGAAGGCCCGGCCCGCATCGAGCCTGAATGGTGGCATGGCGAGACCGGCGATCCCCGTGACTATTGGCGCCTGGAGGACGAGGCGGGCATGCGTTTCTGGCTCTATGGCCAATCCGGGAGCTGGTACCTCCATGGCCTCTTTGCATAAGACGATCGATCACGCGGAAGGCGCGCACCTTTCCCTCTCCCGCTTCAAAGCGCGGGAGAGGGAAAAGGGGGGCCGCGTCCGCTCATCTGTGTGCTTCACATGAGCGAAACACAGGCCTATGCCGAGCTGCAGGCGACCAGCAATTTCACCTTCCTGCGCGGCGCCTCTCATCCGCAGGAGCTGGCCGTCGCCGCCGCGGCTCTCGGCCTCGCGGGCTTCGCGCTGACCGATCGCAACAGCCTGGCCGGCGTGGTGCGTGCCCATATGGCGGCGAAGGAGGCGGGGGTGCGC
>DATHQQ010000396.1:0-5253 GCA_035482595.1 Verrucomicrobiia bacterium | reverse complement strand
CTCATGCGGGTCTGGGCCGAGAAGGGCACGAAGGTTGCCCGAAGCTGGGCCATGTCATGGGCCCGGAGACCATATTTCTCCTTGGCCAGCACGACGATGGACCGGCCCTCCGGCGTCTCGTCGCTGAGGGAGGAGAGATGGGCAGCCTCCGCCAGCTCCGCCGGCGTGACGCCCGGCAGCGGCAGGAACTCGGCGGCCTGCCGATTGCCCAAAGTGATGGTGCCGGTCTTGTCCAGCAGCAAGGTATCGACGTCGCCCGCCGCCTCGACCGCCCGGCCCGACATGGCCAGCACGTTGAACTTGACCAGCCGGTCCATGCCGGCGATCCCGATGGCCGAGAGCAGCGCCCCGATGGTCGTGGGAATCAGGGTCACGAACAGCGCCACCAGGATGACGACCGGCACGGCGCCGCCGGCATAGCTGGCGAAGCTCGGGATGGTGACCGTGGCGAAGACGAAGATGATCGTCATGCCGGCCAGCAGCACGTTGAGGGCGATCTCGTTGGGTGTCTTCTGGCGCACCGCCCCTTCCACCAACGCAATCATCCGATCGAGGAAGGTCGAGCCGGGGGCGGCGGTGATGCGGACTTTGACCCAATCCGACAACACCCGCGTGCCGCCGGTGACCGCAGAGCGGTCGCCGCCGCTCTCGCGGATGACGGGCGCGGATTCGCCGGTGATGGCGGATTCATCGACCGAGGCCACACCTTCGATCACGTCACCATCGCTGGGGATCATGTCCCCTGCGTCGACCAGCACCAGATCGCCCTCCTTGAGGTCGAGGGCCGAGACCATCTCGAACTGCCGCGCGGCAGAAGCGGTGCCCGTGAGGCGCTTGGCCTGGGTCTGGGTGCGGGTCCGGCGCAGATTTTCGGCCTGGGCCTTGCCTCGCCCCTCGGCCACCGCCTCGGAGAAATTGGCGAAGATCACGGTGAACCAGAGCCAGAACACGATCTGGGCGGTGAAGCCGATTCCGCCATGGCCGGCGAGGATGTCCCGGATCAGGATGACGGTGGTCAGCGCCGAGACGATCTCGACCACGAACATCACCGGGTTGCGGGCGAGTGTCCGCGGGTTGAGCTTGCGGAGGGATTCCCAGGCCGCGCTCATCAGGATCTCCGAGGTGATCCCGGCGACGACACGCTTGCGGGGGGTCAGCGCGGCCACGGCGGCCGGGCTCGTCGTTTGATCGGTCATGATTTACCTCAATACAGCGAGCCGCCCTGCATCTGCAGGTGCTCGACGAAGGGCCCCAGCACATCGGCCGGGAAATAGATCAGGCCACCGGTGATGACGATGACGCCGAGGAGCAAGCCTACGAACAGGCCGTTGTCCGTCGGGAAGGTGCCTGCCGAAGCGGGCACCAGCTTCTTCGCCGCCAGGGAGCCGGCGATCGCCAGAACCGGGATGATGATGGCGAAGCGGCCGATCATCATGGCGATGGCGCCCGTCAGATTGTAGAAGGGCGTGTTGCCCGTCAAACCACCGAAGGCGCTGCCGTTGTTGGCCGTCATCGAGGTGAAGGCGTAGAGGATCTCGCTGAAGCCATGCGGCCCCGCGTTCTCCGGCCCCGCCAGCCCCACCGGCAGCACGCTGGCCAAGGCGGTGAAGCCGAGCGCCGCCAGCGGCACCGACAGCATGGCCAGCATGGCCATCTTGACCTCGCGGGCCTCGAGCTTCTTGCCGAGATATTCCGGCGTCCGCCCCACCATGAGGCCGGCGATGAACAGCGCGACGATGGCGAAGAGCAGCATGCCGTAAAGGCCGCAGCCGACGCCGCCGAAGATCACCTCGCCCAGCTGCATGTTGACGATCGGCACCAGCCCGCCGATGGGCGTGAAGCTGTCATGCATCGCATTGACGGCGCCGGTGGAGGTATCCGTGGTCGTCGTCTCGAAGAGCGAGGAATCGGTGATCCCGAAGCGGACCTCCTTGCCCTCCATATTGCCGCCGGCCTGGCTGACGCTATAGGCCTGGTCGACGCCGAGCTTGGCGAAGGCGGGATTTCCGGCGCTTTCGGCCCAATAGGAGACCAGCACGCCGCAGAGGAAGAGGATGCCCATGACGCCGAACAGCGCCCATCCCTGGCGCATATTGCCCACCATACGACCGAAGGTCATGGTCAGGGCCGCGCCGATGGAGAATTCCAGGACGACGGTCAGCAGATTGGTGAAGCCGTTCGGATTCTCATAGGGATGGGCAGCATTGACGTTGAAGAAGCCGCCGCCGTTGGTGCCGAGGGTCTTGATGACGATCTGGGAAGCGACCGGCCCCTGAGCGATGGTCTGATGGGCGCCTTCCACGGTCGTGGCATCGACATAGGCGCCCAGATTCTGGGGCATGCCCTGCCAGACGAAGACCAGGCCGATCACGATCGAGATCGGCAACAGGACATAGAGCGTGCAGCGGGTCAGATCGACCCAGAAATTGCCGAGTGACTGGGCCGACCGGCGGGCGAAGCCGCGGATCAAGGCGATGGCGATGGCGATGCCGGTCGCCGCCGAGACGAAGTTATGGACCGTCAGCCCTGCCATCTGCACGAAATAGCCCAGCGTCGTCTCACCGCCGTAATTCTGCCAGTTCGTATTGGTCGTGAAGCTGATCGCCGTGTTCAGCGCGAGGTTCTGCTCCATGCCTGTCATGCCCTGGGGATTGAAGGGCAGGAAGAATTGGAGCCGGAGCAGCGCATAGAGCAAGGCGAAGCAGGCAAGGTTGAACAGAAGCATGGCGACGGTATAGGTCAGCCAATGCTGCTCCCTCTTGGCGTCGACGCCCGAGATCCAATAGACGGCGCGCTCGACCGGCCCCAGCACCGGGCTGAGGAAGGTCCGGTCGCCGGCGAAGACGCGCGCCATATAGCTGCCGAACGGTACAGCGATGGCTGCGACGATCGCGCAGAAGATCGCGATCTGCAGGAGTCCGTTTGCGGTCATGGTGGTTCCTTAGAACTTTTCCGGGCGCACGAGCGCGACGATGAGATAAACGAGAATGACGAGCGACACGACGCCGCCCAGGATGTAGTCGAAGGTCATGGCACGGCTCCCATCACATCTTGTCGCAGAGGGGAGCGTAGGCGATGAAGAGGGCGAACATCACAACCCCCATCGCGAGCATGGCAAAATCCATCATTCGAAAGTCTCCATTGGGTCTCTCCCGCGGCATTTGCCCGCCCTCAACCCATGGACGGCAGGCTACGGAGCGCCGATGGCGGAAGATTGACTTGGATCGAGAAGATAGGAATACATCCCATCAAGGATCGAGAGCGCCAATAGGCCCCCCGCATAAAGAAGCCATAGGTTTTAGACGGCGCTAGAGACATCCTGGCCTGTGCCGGGCAGGTGCAGGCGAAGCCGAAGGCCACATCAGCGACGGTCCCTTTGAGCATTGGAGAGACTTTTCGGTTCTCGTCAGACTCGGCCCACCATCGCGGCCACCAAATTTACAGGCTCGCAACGGGTTGCGGGACTCTAGATTGCCCTCGAGGACACTCGCTGTATTTCGAGAAGGCGACGCAGATTTCCAATTGGCACGATTGCGGCGAGTTCGGGACCTGCTGCCTAAGATGCCTCGATCCATAGGCCGCCCATACCCCTTTGCCGCAAGACCCGAATGGATCGCTTACGGACCAATCCGCATGATCGAGGAGCGACGGTCGGACGACCGCCGCCATCGCCCACAGAGCACAGTTCCATCCATGCGCCGACCCTTTCCCATGCTTGCCTTCGCCGCTTGCGTGATTCAGGCCGCCGGCTGCTCGGCAATTCGGGGGGCCGGAGAGTCGCCGGGGCCGGTGTTGTGCGACCCGCCGGCACTTGCCTCTCCGCATTTGTGGGGCTTGGCCTCGGGAGCGCTTGAAGGCGGAGAGATCTATCCGCCGGCGTCTCCGGGGCTTGGCCCGCGGAAAATTACAGCCACTTGGCGCGCTTGAAGCGCCGGTACAGGATGCCGCAGAGCAGCAAAATCAACCCGACGACGACGAAATACCCGTATTTCCAATGGAGCTCGGGCATGACATCGAAGTTCATGCCGTAGATGCCGGCGATGGCGGTCGGGACCGCCAACATCGCCGCCCAAGCTGCCAGCTGGCGGGTGATCGCCCCTTGGCGCTGCTGCTCCAGCAGGGTACTCGCTTCGAACACTGATGACAGGACATCCCGCAGCACCATCCGACCACCGATCGCTGGGTTCGCAGGCCCGGCCGCGGAGTCGGAGTATAGCTTCTTCACCGGCCCAGGGGGATTCTCCGAGAGAGGCCGGCCTCACCTCTTGCCGCCCCGCAGCGTCACCCACTCGCGACGCCAGATCCGCATCCCTCTTTGCACGAGAGATTGAGAGACGCCGATGGCTGTCAGGCTCCCCGCGGGACCGATGAGCCGCAGTCGTCGAAGGCCACGAGCAGCGGCCAGCACCAATACGGCACTCAAGAGCAATCCATCAGACGCCACGAATGACGCCCAGGCACGGAACCGATCGGCTTTCGAATCCAATTTGCCGGCGGACCGGGTTCGCAGCGGGTCGCGAGCCGGTATTCGGTCGATCAGGACGATCGCGGGCCGAGCCGCGGCTATGATCTTCTTATGCCCTTGTTCCATTCCTCATCTCGATCGTTTAGCGGCCTGCCCTTATCTCTGCCCCTCAGCGAGGCTACCCCGATGAGAAATGATCCCATGTGTCGCGAACGGACGATCTCTTTCCCCCGGCCTTCTCTTTCTCGTGGCGCGAGCCATGAGCAGCCCGACATCCAAGAATCCGATGTCCAGGAAACCGACGCCCGGGAAGGCGACATCGGCGATGTGGTCCGCGCCAATCTTCTGTGGTTGAGCCAGGCGCGAGGTCTGTCGCTGCAGGGTCTGGCCGCGCGCGCCGGCGTCAGCCCGGCCGAGCTGGAGGACCTGGCTACCGGCCGAAGCTTCCCCGCCCTGGGCCTGCTCTTCAAGCTCGCCCGCGCACTCGACGTGCCCTGCACGGCCTTCATCGAAGAGCCAGGCACCGTCGAGCTGGCCGCGCGAGAGGGCAACTCGCGGGTCGCCTGAGCGGCATCGCCTTCCACTCGCCAGGCGCAATCCCCCGAGCAGATCTGGCAAAGGGCCCCATATGGGGCCCTTTTTCTTTTGCCGTCGACAGACCTGGAACGTCACTCGGGCTCCGCCGGCCTCTCCAGGAAGGCAGCGCAGTCGACCTCGAGAACCGCGGCGAGCCGCCAGATCAAGCCAATGGTGGGCAGAAGCCGCCCGTCCTCGATTTCCCGAAGCGT
>DATHQQ010000395.1:0-6762 GCA_035482595.1 Verrucomicrobiia bacterium | reverse complement strand
GTCGTGCGCGGCGGTTGGCTGCAGGCCTTCGAAGGCGAGGCGCCCTTGCCGCGGGTGGTCGTGATCGAATTTCCCAGCTTCGATCAGGCAAAGGCCTGGTACGGCTCCGCGGCCTATCAGAAATTGATTCCGATCCGCCAGAGGGCGGCGAGCGGAAAGTCGTTCCTGGTCGAGGGCGCGGAGGAGTAGCCGCCATACCATTTTAGTTTCGTCATTCCCGCGAAAGCGGGAATCCAGGGCCGTCGTCTCGCTGGTTGCCCTGGATTCCCGCTTTCGCGGGAATGACGGAAGAGAGGGGAAAGCGAAGGCTCATCTCGCCCCGCGCTCCTGCCACCAATCCTGCGCCTGCATGCCCCAATAGGCGAGCTGCACGGCGGCCCGTCCCAATGGTCCGAAGGTCGAGGCGAGGCCGAAGGGCTCGAACAGCCGGATCCGGTCGCTCTCGCCGGTGATCGCCTCGGCAACGATTCGCCCGCCGATGGCGGTGGTGTTCATGCCATGGCCGCCGAAGGCGGTGCAGATCCAGACATGGGGCTGGAGGCCGCCGATCTGGGGCATGAGATGGCGGGCATAGGACATCAGCCCCGACCAGGCGGCCTCGACCTTCACGCCCTCGAGCTGCGGAAAGGTGGCGACCATGGCACGGCGGAGTCGCTCCCCAAGATCGCGCGGGTCGGAGATGCGGGTGGTGATCTTGCCACCCCAGAGGATGCGCGCGCCGCCCGCCACGCAACGGTAGTAGTCGCCGGCGCGGCGGTTGTCGCTGACAGCGTCCGTGGTGCGGATCGCCTCGCGGATGCGGTCGGGCGCCGTCTCCGTCAGCACCACATATGTGGCGATGGGGATGAAGCTGCGGGCCAGCGCCGGCACCAGCCCGCCGATATAGCCGCCGCCGGCGAAGAGGACATCGCGTGCCGCGACCTTGGCCTGTTCCGTCGCGGCGGTCTTGACGGATCCTTCGAGATCGACGGCTATCGCCGCGCTCTGCTCGAAGATCCTGCCGCCCAGGCGCTCGATCTCGGCCGCGATGCCGCGCAGATAATTGAGCGGATGGAAATGGAAGGCATCGGGATCGCGCAGGGCCTGGAAATATTTCGCCGAGACGAGCGCCGCCCGGACCTGCTCGCGGGTCATGAATTCCAGGCGATGGCCGAACTCCCGCTCGATGCGGTCGCGCTTGGCTTGCAGCGCAGCCGTGCCCTCGTGGCGGAGCACGCTCATGATGCCCGGCACGGGATCGGTGCCGGGGATCGCGAGCGTCTCGATGGTCTCGCGCACCAGGGAAACGCCTTCGAGGGAGAGGCGATAGAGCGCATGGGCTTGGTCGCGCCCCGCGACGCGCGCGATATGGTCGAGGCCGGTGGCGAAACCGGGTGCCACGAAGCCGCCATTGCGCCCCGAAGCGCCCCAGCCGATGCTCTGCGCCTCCAGCACCACGACCGATTTGCCCGACCTGGCGAGATGAAGGGCCGCGGTAAGCCCGGCGAGCCCGCCCCCGATGACTGAGACATCGGCTTCGACGTTACCCTCGAGGATGGGGCGCTGCCGGGAATCGGCGAGGGTGCGGGCGTAGTAGGTGTCGATATAGGGCATGGGTGGCGACAGGTTTATTCTATCGGTCATCCCGGCGAAAGCCGGGGGCTGAGCGCCGGCTTTCAGAACTTGAAGTCCACCGTGCCGTTCAGGCTGTTCTCCTGGGCATTGGGGGCGAGCTGGCCGGCGTAGTAGAGGCCGAGGCTCACATTGGGTGCCGGGGAATACGCGAGCCCCGCTTCCACGATCGCCGCGTTCTGGCTGATCGGCACGCCCGAGACGGAGAACGGCGTGGCCGTGCCGGTGAAGGCCAGGGTCGTGGCGGGGGTGGTGTCGCCGAAAGCATGCTGCCAGCCGACGCGGCCCGTGGCCGTCAGCGCCGCGCCATCTCCCAGGTCGAATTCATGGGAGATGCGGGCGCCCAGGACCGAATAGGTGGTATCGAAGCTGGCGCTGTTGGCCGTCAGCGCCGCCGAACCGCCGCTCTCGCTGAAGCCGTCGGTGGCGAGGTTCACATAGGCGAGATCGGCGAGCGGCTCGAGGACGGTCCCGCCCAGATGAAAATCATACCCGACCTCGCCATAGATCTGGGCGGTGCCGGCGTTGTAGCTGCTGCTGAGCTGATCGCCGAACCCTGTGAAGCCGACACTGCGGTTGGCGGAGACGTCGCTCCAGGTGTAGCCCGCGCCCAGGCGGATGCCGAGATCGCCATAGCGCGCCCCGCCATAGACGGCGATGTCGTAGTTGCTGGCGCTGCCCGAGGAGGAACGGCCGACGACATCGAAGCCGGAACTGGACCAGCCGCCGGCGAGCCCCATCCGCCAGTTCTGGCCCAGGGGATTGTCGATGCCCATAAGGAAGCCAGTATCCGTGCCGTTCAGCGAGGCCGCGTTGGAATCGCCGCTGAAGTGATCCCAGCCGCCGAAGCCCTCCGCCCAGACGGTGGGGCTGAGGCCCGCGCCGGCCGAGGGCAGCGGCGCCGCCGAGAGTTGCGCCGATGTCGCATCTGGCGCGCCGCCGAAGCCCTGGCGGAGCCGGGCATTGGTGGCATCGCGCAGATAGGCCGATTGCTGCAGCAGCAGCGATTGGGTCGAGGCGTAGATCTCGCCCGAAAGGCTGTCGAGGGCGGGGGCGGCGCTGCTCAGGTCGAGGGCGGCCAAGGCGCCGGCCAGCGGGCTGGTGGTGGCGAGACCGTCGGCCCCGAAGCCGGCGGCGGTCTCGTTCGGGGTGATGCCGGCGGCGGCGAAGGGAATGGCACTGCGGTCGAGGGTCAAGGTCACCGCATTGGCGCTGTAACTCAGATCCGGCGACAGGAAGGGGAACATCGCATCGAGGCTGCCGAAATCGCTGCTGCTGGCGGTATCAGATGCGAAGGTGGCGGTGATGCCGCCCTGGGCGGTCAGGATCGTGTAGGCCGCGCCCAGGATCGGCTGGAAGCCGCTGCCCAGCAGGGCCTGGACATGACCGCCCAGCATGGCCTGGCCGCCGGCGGCGATGAGATCGCTCGTCCCGGGCGCCCCCAGCTCCACCTGATAGGTCGAGCCCGGGCCGAAGACGAGCCCACCCACCGTATGCAGGGTCCCGATGGAATCGCCAGGGGCCACCGTGCTGCCCGAGGCGGCGGCGAAGCCGGCGATCGTGCCGTTGCCGCCGAGCGTCGCCCCATCGCCGAGGAAGATCGAAGCGGGCAGCATGCCGTTGACGAGCAGCGTGCCGTCCTTCACCAGCGCCGGCCCGGAGAAGAGGCTGGAGCCGGTGAGGTTTAGCGTGCCGGGCCCTTCGATGGTGAGAGGGTCGAAGCCCGAGAGCGTGCCGCTGAGCGTCGCCGAACCCAAAGACTGAAGGCTTGCGTCGGAGATGAGCAGGATCGACCTGTCGGAGGTGAAGCCGTCGGGCAGGACCAGATTGCCGCCCAGCGCGATCGCCGCGCCCGGCGGACCGAGGACGGCATCATTGGCCGGCTCATAAGTGCCGAAGATCCAGTTCGCGATGGGAGAGAAGCCGATCTTCCCTGTGAGGGCGTCGAAGAGGATGGCGTCGTAGCGATAGGGCTCGGCACCGCTGTTGAACCCTGGCGTGCCGCCATGGGCGGGATCGTAGAAATACTGGTTCGTCCATTCCTCGCTGCCGGCGACCAGGGAGAGCGACATGACATTGGGCACCGTCGTGGTCACGGTGGAGCCGGGCGTGACCGGCCCGAAGAGCGGCGAGGTCGGAGTTATGAAGCTGCCGGCGCCCGCCCCGGTGTCGAAGACCGTGGCGAAGCAGCCCTGCGATCCGCCATTGACGGAAAAACAGGTGTAGACGCTCTTGGTGTTCCAGACATTGAGCCCCGCCGGCTGCAGCCCACCCGCCGTTGGCGCGAGCGGGGAGAAAAGGAAGCCCTGCATGTTCGAAGGCGTAAGTCCGATGACGACCTCCCGCAGGCCGGTGGGATTGGCGAGGTCGTTGCTCACGACGATGAACCCCGATCCGAGATTGCCGGCGAGCTGGGCGAAGGGGTTGAAGATCTGGTCGTTGTCATAGGCGACGCCCATGACGCCCGATTGGGTCGCCTGCCAGCCCGGGCAATTGGGCATGCTATTCTTGCAGGTGACGGTCTCTACGACCTGAATGGCGATCGGGCCGGGCGTCGACAGCGGGGCGCTGGCATCAGGGAAAGCGACCGGGGCGAAGCCGAGATAGCCGGTGAGCAGATTGCCGCTGGAATAGCCATAAGTGACGGGGATGTTGGTGACCGTCACATCCGGCCCGATCTGGCTGGCGAGAAAGCGCAAGCCCGTCGATCCCGTGTCGAGCAGAACCTCGCTCGCCGGCCCGCCTCCCACGGACACCGTTATGAAATTGGAGAATCCGTTACCCTCGGGATTGGGATCCAGCGGGACGTTGACCGACTCCTGAGCTGACGCTACCCGGACTCCGAAAGACAAGCACGCCACCGCCAGCGCAATACGCCACGCCTTCGAAAACGCCATTACCCCCGTCCCCACCTGTGACCTCACCCGCCCGTGACGAAGATTGCACGGCACCTCCGGCGGCGCAATGTCGACGCTTCACCGGTGGCGTGTAGGAGAGTGGCGGCCTATGTAATGCCGTTTCGCGGCGGCGATCCGATCTCTATTCCTTCCGTCATTCCCGCGAAAGCGGGAATCCAGGGCCGCAGAGCGCGCTTGTTGCCCTGGATTCCCGCTTTCGCGGGAATGACGAGAGAGGGAAGAGTGATCACTTGATCAGCGCGACGATCTCGCGGAAGCGGGGGTGCTCGGCGGTCTCGAGCCATTCGAACAGGACCATCTCGGTGGTCACGATCTCCGCGCCGTGGCGGGCGAGTCGTTCCAGCGCCGCCGCCTTGCTCTCGGCGCGGCGAGAGCCCACGGCATCCTGCACCACATCCACCTGCCGTCCCGCTTCCAGCAGGCCGAGAGCCGTCTGCAGCACGCAGACATGGGCCTCGCAGCCCGCCACGACGATTTGCGCGCGGCCGGGCAGCATCTCGAAAAACCCAGGGGCCCGGCAGGCATCGAAGTGCTGCTTGCTGAGAATCGAGCTTTCGTTCCCCGCCTCCGCCAGCAGCTCCGGCACCGTGGGGCCCAGGCCCTTCGGGTTCTGTTCGGTCAGCATGGCAGGCAGGGCCAGCAGCCGGGCCGCCTTCAGCAGCCGGCGCGCATTGGCGATGACGGTCTCGGCATCGGCGATGGCCGGCATGAGGCGGGCCTGGAGGTCGATGAGAAGCAGGCCTGAGTTCTCGCGCGCGATCGCCATCATCGCCGTCCTCCCATGAGCTGCTTGATCCGGTCCTCGATATAGGCCGCCATCAGCCGCGGCGCCGAGGCCCCGAACATGCGGATGCGCCCGGTATGGGCCAGCAGCAG
Source organism: Verrucomicrobiia bacterium (assembly GCA_035482595.1). Lineage (GTDB taxonomy): Bacteria > Pseudomonadota > Alphaproteobacteria > Dongiales > Dongiaceae > DASXQK01. The sequence continues at coordinate 1,357 of DATHQQ010000395.1, read as the reverse complement.
CAGGCCGGCGGCATGGGCGAAGGCATCGACCATCAGCAGCTTGGCCGCCTCCCGGCTCGCGCCGAGATCGGCCGCGGCCGTGGCGATGGGGTCGAGCGCCGCCGCCAGGGCCGCGTTCAGCGCCTCGTCGCGGGCCCGGCCGAGGCCCTTCGGCTTCATGCCGCCCCGGAAGAGATAGAATCCCAGATCGAGATCGCCGGGGTTCTCGGCATAGAAGCCGAAGAAGCCCATGGCCGCGGCCCGCAGGCGCTGGGCCGGCGTCGCAGCGGCGGCGACGGCGCTCTCCACCGCCTCGCCCAGCCGCGCGAGGGAAGCGCGCAGCACCTCGGCATAGATCGCCTCCTTGGAATCGAAGTGGAAATAGAGCGCCGCCGGGGTATAGCCCGCCGCGGCCGCGATGGCGCGCAGGCTGGCGCCGTCCAGCCCCTCGGCCTCGAACACGCGCCGGGCGGCGGCCAGGATCAGGCCGCGCTTCAGCTCGCCCACCGCCTGCTTGCGGCCCTGCCGCCGGTCGCTCATGGCATCTTCTCGCACACTTGACAAAAAATCTAACATCGTTTGAATATCGGCGCAACGGCCCGGTACCAATCGTGGCCGGTACGAAGGGAGAGAGCGCCATGCTGATGACCGCCGCCGACTACCGCGAGTCCTTGAGGCGGCTCAGCCCCCGCGTCTTCATCGATGGCCGGCAGGTAACGAGCGTCGCCGACGAGCCGCTGCTGGCCCCCGGCATCGCCGGCGTCGGGGTGACCTATGATTTCGCCCATATGCCCGCCCATGCCGCGCTGATGACGGCGCGCCAGGGAGCGGCTGGTCCCACCGTCAACCGGATGCTGCATATCGACGAGACGACGACGGATCTCCTGTGCAAGCTCGAGGCGGTGCGGCTGGTCTGCCAGGAATCGGGCTGTGCCCAGCGCTACCTCGCCCATGACGCGCTGAATGCGATCCATGAGGGGAGCCGGCTGGCGGACGAAGCGTCGGGTGGCGCGTATCATCAGCGTTTCGTCAGCTATCTCCAGCATGTCCAGGACGAGGATCTGGCGCTGGGCATCGCCATGACCGATGCCAAGGGCGATCGCTCGAAGCGGCCGGGCGCCCAGGCCAATCCCGATGTCTATCTCCACATCAAGGAACGGCGCGCCGACGGCATCGTCATCCGCGGCGCCAAGGCCATCGTCACCGGCGCGCCCTATATGCATGAGCTCCTGGTCATGCCTTGCCGGACCCATCTGCCGGAGGATGCTTCCTGCGCGGTCTGCTGTGCCGTGCCGGTGGATGCAGCCGGCATCACCATGATCGCCAAGCCCGCCGGAAGGCCGGGCGAGGCCGCGGCGAAATTCTCCGCCAAATACGG
>DATHQQ010000394.1:0-4938 GCA_035482595.1 Verrucomicrobiia bacterium | reverse complement strand
CAGGCGGCCATGGAAGGCTATCAGGTGGTGACCATGGAGGACGCGGCTCCCACCGCCGACATCTTCGTCACCGCGACCGGCAATGTCGACGTCATCACCCTCGACCATATGCGGGCGATGAAGGACCGGGCCATCGTCTGCAACATCGGCCATTTCGACAGCGAGATTCAGATCGGCAGCCTGCGCAATTACAAATGGGAGAACGTCAAGCCGCAGGTCGACGAGATCGTCTTCCCCGACGGCAAGCGCCTCATCGTGCTGGCTGAGGGACGGCTGGTGAATCTCGGTTGCGCCACCGGCCATCCGAGCTTCGTCATGAGCGCCTCCTTCACCAATCAGGTGCTGGGCCAGATGGAGCTTTGGCAGAACCAGGGCAAATACGAGCGCAAGGTCTATGTCCTGCCCAAGCATCTGGACGAGAAAGTGGCCGCGCTGCATCTCGCGAAGGTCGGCGCCAAGCTGACCAAGCTCAGCCAGAAGCAGTCCGACTACCTCGGTATCGCCCCGGCGGGCCCGTTCAAGAGCGACCACTACCGGTATTAGGTCGAGTCGCGCTCTCCCTCGCTTTGCTTTTAGTCCCCTCCCCCCGTTCCCGGGGGCGAGGGGGCAGGTAGAGGCGGGGCTGCGAGGCCGATGGAGCTAGATCGCCGCGGCCGCCGCGCGCTTGCGGGCGGAATCGCGGAGCTGGTCCAGGCCTTCGATCAGCCCGGCGCCGAGGATGAGAATGCAGCCCGCCACCTCGCGCCAGCCGAAGGGCTCGTCCGTCAGCAGAGCGGCGCTCGCCGCCGAGGCCAGCACCTCGAACAGGAGCAGGATGGCCACGCGCCCTGGATCGAGGCGGCCGGCGCCCCAGAGGATCAGGAACATGACCGGGGCGAGCCAGACGCAGCCGAGCAGAATCAGGGGCAGGGCGCTCAGCAGGTCTGCGGCCGTCGGCGGGGGAGCCGGCAGGATGAGCAGGAACAGCAAGGCGAAAGGGATGGAGAAGAGCTGATTGGCGAAGGTCTTCTCCAGCGCGCCGACATCGTGGGACTTGCGGACATAGACGGTGGCCATCGCGAAGCAGACGCCCGAGGCCAGCGCGCACCATTCGGGCGCATCCCGCGGCATCGGAAAGATGCCCTCGAATTTCAGCACCATGGAGGCGCCGGCGAGGCCGAGCAGGATCGAGAGCAGGCGCAGGGGTCCGATGGAATCGCGCAGGAAAAGCGCGCCCAAGATCGTCGACCAGACAGGCGTCAGATAGAACAGCAGCGTCACCCGGACGACGGCGCCATAGATCAGCGAATTGGTCCAGAGCGCAAAGCCCAGGCCCGACAGGATCCCGATGACGACGAGTCGCCCGAGATCGCGCCGGCGTGGCCGGCGGCGCTGATAGAGGAAGGGCAGCAGCACCAGGCTGGCCGCGCTGTAGAGCGCGACATTCGCCCAATTGCCCGCGAAGCCGTGGCGCTCCAGCAGGCGCAGCGGAATCCAGAACAGGCCCCAGAAGGCGCCGGAAAGCGCGACGGCGAGGGAGGCCACGGTGTCGGAGGGCAAGAAGGCGGGATGACGGGGCATGGGCTTTCGGTGCTGTGAGCGGAGAATTCCCGAAGCGGGGCGCCGGGGCAAGGTCGATATGGCTGGAGATCGGCCGAGCCATGCCTCGACGCCGCTACTGCCGATCGCGCCGGACGTGGCACAATGCGGCCCGCATAACCCACGCTATGCCACGACCCCGTGATCGGACTCGCCATGGCCAATTCCTTCCTGAACGAGCTGCTGCAAACCTTGAGCGAGCGTGGTCGTGGCCTGCTGGGCCGCTCTCGCGGCGCGCCGCCGGCCGAAAATCTGATCGCCCTGGGCGAGCAGCTTCTCTCCGGCCGTGGCGAGGCTTCCGGTGTTGCGCTGGCGCGCCTGCTGCTGGAGGGCTATGCCGCCGCCGAACCCAAGGCCCGTCTCGCCTTCCTGACGGCGCTGGGGGAGAAGTTCGGGGCAGATCCGGTCAAGGTGGAGGCGGCCATTGCCGCCTTTCACCGGGCACCCAACCAGGCGGCCATGCAGGCCCTCCATCTGGCGGCCGAGCCGCCGCGCCAGGAGCTCATGCGACGGCTCAATCTGGCGCCCGGCGGCACCGCGGCTCTGGTGCGGATTCGCGAGGAGCTCCTGGGGCATATCGCCGCCGAGCCTGCCCTCCAACCCGTGGATGAGGATTTCACGCATTTGTTCGCCTCCTGGTTCAACCGCGGCTTTCTGGTGCTGCGGCCGATCGATTGGACGACGCCAGCCAATATCCTCGAGCGGATCATCCGCTATGAGGCCGTGCACCGGATCGGCGGCTGGGAAGATCTGCGCCGCCGGCTGGAGCCCTCGGATCGGCGCTGCTTCGCCTTCTTCCACCCCCAGCTCGTCGACGAGCCGCTGATCTTCGTGGAAGTGGCGCTTACCCGGGAGATTCCCGACGCCATCGCGCCTTTGCTTGCCGCCGAGCGCGTGGCGATTCCGGCCGAGGAGACGACGACTGCGGTGTTCTATTCCATCTCCAACACCCAGCGCGGCCTGGCCGGCGTCTCCTTCGGCGATTTCCTGATCAAGCAAGTGGTCGAGGATCTGCAGCGCAGCCTGCCCAATCTGAAGACCTTCGTCACCCTTTCGCCCGTCCCCGGCTTCGCCGCCTGGCTGGCTCTGCAACGGGCGGCGGGTAGCGAATCCGAATTCCTCGACGAGGGGGCCGCGGCGGCGCTGGCGGGGCTGGACGATGCGGCCTGGCCCGAGGACGCCGCCAAGGCCGAGGCGCTGCGCCGGCCGCTGCTCGCCGCCGCCGCCCATTATTTCCTGAAGGCGAAGCTCTCCAGCGGCCTGCCGGCCGATCCGGTTGCCCGCTTCCATCTGCGCAACGGCGCGCGGCTGGAGCGCATCAACTTCATGGCCGATCTCTCGCGCCGCGGGCTGGATCAGGCCCAGGGGCTGATGACCAATTATCTCTACGATCTCGATCAGATCGAGAAGAACCACGAGGCCTTTGCCGCCGAGGGCCGCTTCACCGCCGCCCCCACCGTGCGCAAGCTGCTGCTGACGCCCCCGCCCGCCCGCCGGCGCGGCGCCGCCACCTGACCGACGAGCCCGTCGCCCTCATGCCAGCGCATCTCTTCCAAGGCCTCCTCGGGAAGATCGCCGATCCCGGCAAGATTTTTCTGGAAACACCGGACGGCAACATCCTCACCTATGGCTCCCTGCTGGAGGATACGGCTCGCTATGCCCATGCCCTCACCGCGCAGGGCCTCAAGCCCGGGGACCGGCTGGCCGTCCAGGTGGAGAAGAGTCCCGAGGCGATCATCCTCTATCTGGCGGCGGCACGGGCCGGCGTGGTCTTCCTGCCGCTCAACCCGGCCTACACCGTTGCCGAGCTCGATTATTTCATCGCGGATGCCGAGCCGGCCCTGGTGATCGTCGATCCCACCCGGCGCGCGGCGATCGAGCCCATCGCGCGGGCGCGCGGCGCTACCCTGGAGACCCTGGATGCCCGAGGCGCAGGCAGCTTCGTCGAGCGTGCCCGCGGCCAGAAGACGGACTTCGCCGATGCCGAGCGGGGGCCGGACGATCTCGCGGCACTGCTCTACACCTCCGGCACCACCGGGCGCTCCAAGGGTGCCATGCTGACACAGGAAAACCTGCTGTCGAACGCCCAGGTCCTGACCCGCTATTGGCGCTTCACGGCGGAGGATGTGTTGCTGCACGCCCTGCCGATCTTCCATACCCATGGCCTGTTCGTGGCGACCAATGTGGTGCTCGCGGCTGGCGCCTCCATGATCTTCCTGCCCAAATTCGACACGGCCCAAATCATGGGGCTGCTGCCGCGGGCGACCTCGCTCATGGGTGTGCCGACCTTCTATGTAAGGCTGCTGCAGCAGCCGGAGCTGAGCGTAGAGACAACACGCCATATCCGCCTCTTCGTCTCCGGTTCGGCCCCGCTCCTGGCGGAGACCCACCGGGCCTGGTCGGCGCGCACGGGCCACGCCATCCTCGAGCGCTACGGCATGACCGAGACGAATATGAATACCTCCAACCCCTATGACGGGGACCGCATCCCGGGCACGGTGGGCTTTCCCTTGCCGGGGGTGGAGCTGCGGATCGCCGATCCCGAGAGCGGCACGGAGCTTCCGCTTGGCGAGACCGGCATGATCGAGGTCAGGGGCCCGAACGTCTTCGCGGGCTATTGGCGCAATCCGGAGAAGACGCGCGCCGAGTTCCGCCCTGATGGCTTCTTCATCACCGGCGATCTCGGCATGATCGACGCGCGCGGCTATGTCCATATCCTGGGCCGCGGCAAGGACCTGATCATCAGCGGCGGCTTCAACGTCTATCCCAAGGAAGTGGAGAGCGAGATCGACAGCCTCCCCGGCGTCGTGGAGAGCGCGGTGATCGGCGTGCCCCACCCCGATCTCGGCGAGGGGGTGACCGCCGTGGTCGTCTGCGTGGGTAAGGGGGCGATCGACGAGGTCGAGATCCAACGACGGCTGAAGGCGCGCCTCGCCGGCTACAAGCTGCCCAAGCGGGTGGTCTTCGTCGCGGACCTGCCGCGCAATGCCATGGGCAAGGTACAGAAGAATCTGCTGCGCGAGAGCTGCAAGGACCTCTATCGGTTGCGCTAGAGGGGGCATGGACATGCTGACGAAGCCCTTCGCTCTCGACGCCCTTGGCGCCAAGGTTCGAGCAATGATCGAGCGCTAAGCGGGTTTCATCCTCAAGCTGGGGCCCAGGGGAACCGATCCCTCCTTTCCCCATTAGACCAGATAGCGTCCTTGCGCTGGGCCTGTCGCTGGCGTGCCCACCGGCGAGGTGCGCCGCTTTGCGAGACAGGAAGGGTTCCCCATGAAGCCGTTCATTTCCGACATGAAGAAGATCCAGGAGCGCGCCCGGCAGCACATCACCGGTGGTGCCGTTACCGCGAGCTACACC
>DATHQQ010000393.1:0-9715 GCA_035482595.1 Verrucomicrobiia bacterium | reverse complement strand
GCCAGCTCGTCCTGCTTGGCGTCCTCGATCTCATTGTGGCTGATGCCGTCTTTACAAGGAACGAAGATCATCCCCGTCGGTGCCACCCGGGAGAGGTAGACGGCATCATGGCCGGCGCCGCTGATGATGGCCCGGTTGGAGAAGCCCAGATCCTCCGCCGCCTTGGCCACGGCGGCCACGCATTCATCGGCGAACTTCACCGGCGGCGAGTACCAGATCTCCTTGAAGTCGAGCTCGAGGCCGATCTCGGCCGCGATCTTCTCGCATTCGGCCTTGCCCTCCACCCCCATGCCCTTCAGCACCTCGGCGTCGGGATGGCGGAAATCGATGGTGAAGAAGACCTTGCCCGGAATGACATTGCGCGAATTGGGCGAGACCTGGAGCATGCCCACGGTAGCGCAGGCATAGGGCGGATGGCCGAGGCCGATGCGGTTGATCGCATTCACCATGCGCGAGGCGCCCAGCAGCGCGTCCTTCCGCCGGGGCATGGGCGTCGGCCCGGCATGGGCCTCCTGCCCCGTCACGTTGATCTCATACCAGCGGATGCCCTGCACCCCCTGGACCACGCCGATGGTCTTGCCCTCCGCCTCCAGGATCGGCCCCTGCTCGATATGGGCCTCGAAGAAGGCGGCGATGGGCCGGCCGCCGCAGGCGGTCTCCCCGGCATAGCCGATGCGCTGCAGCTCCTCGCCCATGGATTTGCCGTCGACATCCTTGCGCGACAGGCCGTAGTCGAGATCGAAGACACCGGCGAAGACGCCCGAAGCGACCATGGCCGGGGCGAAACGCGAGCCCTCCTCATTGGTCCAGACCACGACCTCGATGGGCCGCGTCGTCTCGTAGTTGAAATCATTCAAGGTGCGGATGACCTCGAGCCCGGACATCACGCCGTAATTGCCGTCGAACTTGCCGCCCGTGGGCTGGGTATCGATATGGCTGCCGGTCATGACCGGCGGCAGGGAATTATCCTTCCCCGGCCGGCGGGCGAAGATATTGCCCATCTTGTCGACGGTGAGGCTGCAGCCCGCTGCCTCGCACCATTGCCGGAACAGGTCGCGCGCCTGGCGGTCGAGATCGGTCAGCGCCAGGCGGCAGACGCCGCCCTTCTCCGTCGCCCCGATCTTGGCCAGCTCCATCAGGCTCTGCCACAGCCGGTCGCTGTCGATACGGATATTGGTGCTCATAAGGCCTCTCCAAAACGATCCCCTCCCCCCTTGCGGGGGAGGGTTGGGGTTGGGGTGGGGGTGGTGCCGGCGCCTCGATCTCCGAGCACCTGACCCCCGCGATTACTCCGCCGCCTTGCGCATCGGGTTCTGCGGATGCTGCGTCCAGTTCAGATAGGGCCGTCCGGTATCGACCGGCACCATGGTGATGCAGTCCGGCACCGGGCAGACATGCTGGCAGAGATTACAGCCGACGCATTCCTCGTCAATCACGCGGTAGCGCCGCTGCCCATCCACCCGCTCCGCGGCGATGGACTGGTGGGAGGTATCCTCGCACGCGATGTGGCAGAGGCCGCATTTGATGCAGAGGTCCTGATCGATGCGGGCGATGATCTTGTAGTTCATGTTGAGGTACTGCCAGTCGGTGACATTGGGCACCGCCTTGCCTCGGAAATCCTCGATCCGGGCATAGCCCTGGCCGTCCATCCAGTTCGAAAGCCCGTCGATCATGTCGTCGACGATCTTGAAGCCGTAATGCATGGCGGCGGTGCAGACCTGCACCGTGCCGGCGCTGAGCGCCATGAACTCCGCCGCGTCGCGCCAATTGGCGATGCCGCCGATGGCGGAGATGGGCATGCCATGGGTCGCGGCATCGCGGGCGATCTCTGCCACCATATGCAGCGCGATGGGTTTCACCGCGGGGCCGCAATAGCCGCCATGAGTCCCCTTGCCGTCCACGGTCGGGGTCGGGGCCATGAGATCGAGATCGATGGAGGTGATGGAATTGAGGGTGTTGATGAGGGAGACCCCGTCCGCCCCGCCCTTCAGCGCCGCCCGAGCCGGACCCAGGATATTGGTGACATTGGGCGTCAGCTTCACCAGCACCGGCATGCGCGTATGGGCCTTGCACCACCGGGCCACCATCTCGACATAGTCGGGCACCTGCCCCACCGCCGAGCCCATGCCGCGCTCCGACATGCCATGGGGGCAGCCGAAATTGAGCTCGACCGCATCGGCACCGGTCTCCTCCACCCGGTTCAGGATCTGCGACCAGGCGGTCTCCTCGCAGGGAACCATGAGCGAGACGACCATGGCGCGATCGGGCCAGTCGCGCTTCACCTGCTTGATCTCGCGCAGATTGATCTCCAGCGGCCGGTCGGTGATCAACTCGATATTGTTGAAGCCGATCATCTTGTCGTCGTTCAGATGCACCGCGCCGTAGCGCGAGGTGACGTTCACGATGGGTGGATCCTCGCCCAGGGTCTTCCAGACCACGCCGCCCCAGCCCGCCTTGAAGGCGCGCACCACATTGTATTCCTTGTCGGTCGGCGGCGCCGAGGCCAGCCAGAAGGGGTTGGGCGATTTGATGCCGACGAAATCGGAGCGCAGATCAGCCATGCGACCCTCCTACTCCATTGCCCGCGAGATAGCGGTTGATCGCCTCGCCAGCGCGCTTGCCGTCCTCCACCGCCTGGACCGTCAGATCATGGCCGCTGTCGACGCAATCGCCCCCGGCATAGACGCCGGGCAGTGAGGTGGCGTGCTCCGCATCGACGCGGATCCGCCCGTGCTTCATCTCCAGCAGCAGGCGGCCGTCCTCGTGGAGGGGATCGGGCAGCATGAGCTGGCCGATGGCCTTGAAGACCATATCCGCGCTCAAGGTGAAGCGCTCGCCGGTTCCGGCGAGGCCAGCGCCCTCGAGGCGGGTATATTCGAACTCCACCGCCGAGACATGCCGGCTCTGGGTCAGGAGGCGCAGCGGCCGGGCCCAATGCTTGATCCTCACCCCATTGACCTGGGCGAAGGATTGCTCATGGTCGGTGGCGCTCATATGGGCGGGACCCCGGCGATAGACGATGGTGACATCCTCGGCCCCGAGGCGCTTGCTCTGCACGGCGATATCGATCGCGGTATTGCCGCCGCCGATGACCACGACCCGGCGCCCGATCGGCAGCGTCGACTTGTCCGAGGTCTGGCGCAGCCGGGCGATATAGGCGACCGCATCCTCGACCCCGGCCAGATCCTCCCCCTCGGCAGCCAGCGCGTTCACCCCGGCGAAGCCCATGGCGAGGAAGACGGCGTCGAACTCCTGCCGGAGCGCCGAGAGGGTGATATCCCGTCCCAGGGCCCGGCCCGTCCGCGCCTCGATGCCGCCCAGCCCCAGGATGAAATTCACCTCGGCCTGCGCGAAATCATGGGGCAGCTTATAGGCCGCGATGCCGTATTCGTTGAGCCCGCCCAGCTTCTCCCGCGCCTCGAAGACGGTGGTCTCATGGCCCAGCAGGGCCAGGCGATGGGCGCAGGCGAGGCCGGCCGGCCCGCCGCCGACGATGGCGATCCGCCGGCCCGTGGCAGGGGCACGCTGGAAAGGCTCGACGCCCAATTCGAAGAAATGATCGGTGGCGTAGCGCTGCAGCGCCCCGATATTGACCGGCTTGCCTTCTCCCGTCATGCGCACGCAGGCGCGCTCGCAGAGGATCTCGGTCGGGCAGACCCGGGCGCAGGCGCCGCCGAAGATGTTCTGCTCTAGGATGGTGACCGCGGCCCCCTTCACATTGCCGGTCGTGATCTTGCGAATGAATCCCGGAATGTCGATGCCGGTGGGGCAGGCCTCGATGCAGGGCGCGTCGTAGCAGAAATAGCAGCGGCTCGCATCCACCAGCGCCTCGGCGCGGCCCAGCGGTGTCTCGATATCCCCGAAGTTCGAGTGATACTCCGTCGGCGCCAGGCGCCCCGGCGCGATGTCCGGCGCGGCATCGACGGCTCTGGCTGTTTCAAGTGGCTTGCTCATCGGCGGTCCCTGTCGAGCTCCGGCGATTCCTTTGCCGCCCCGCTTGCTGGCTCGATTGCGGCGGCCTAGCCTCGGCTTCAAGGCAAATGCTAAGCTCAATCTGACCAAATGGTCAACTTTGTCATGGGGGATGCGGGCACGCCATGAAGGGACAAGAGCCGCGGGAGGAAACCGACGTCTCTGCCGCTGTGCCCGCCAACCGGCGGGCGCGCCGCCGCAGCGACAGCGAGGCGCGCATCATGGCCGCTGCCGAGCAGATCTTCGCCGAGACCGGCTTCTCCGGTGCCACCACCGCCATGATCGCCGCCAAGGCCCGGCTGCCCAAGGCGAATGTCCATTATTACTTCGGCACCAAGGAGCGGCTCTACCGGGCGGTGCTGCAGCGAATCCTCGAGGCCTGGCTCGCCAGTGGCGATGGCATCCGGGCCGATGCCGAGCCCGCCGCCGCCTTCGCCGATTACATCGCAGCCAAGATCGAGGCCTCCCGCCGCCAGCCCTATGCCTCCAAGGTCTTCGCCAATGAGATCCTCCATGGCGCCCCGCAGCTCGACGACTATCTCCGCGGCCAGGTCCGCCGCTGGGTCCAGGACAAGGCAAAGGTCATCGACCGCTGGGTCGCCGCCGGGAAGATGCAGCCCGTGGATTCCCCTCACCTCTTCTTCGTCCTCTGGGCCGCCACCCAGACCTATGCCGATTTCGAGTGCCAGATGCGGGCCGTGCTGAAGCAGCGGCGCCTGGAGCCGGCGGATTATGCGGCGGGGACGGCGCTGATCACGCAGATGGTGCTGGGCGCCTGCGGGATTGAGAGCGGCGGTCGCCGGATTCCAACACAAGGCGCGAAGCAAAGGCGCTAGAGGCGCTGTTCGCGGAGAGGCCCTCTTCAGTCAAAAGCGTTGGGGCGGCATCTTGGATTTCTCGCTTAGCGAGCAATGCACCACTCAACTCTCACAAAAAAACACCTACAACTGTTCAATGCGAAATAGCGACAGCCATTCCGTGATTTTATTGGCATCCCTGCTGGGCACAAATGGGTTGGTTGTCGGAGTTGCGGTGGCTATCGCGGTGATACCTTCCTTTGTGTTTATTAGAAATAATTCTCTGGCGACATAATATGTATCATGATGAACCCCATCAATCTTCACATTAGTCATGGTGAATATCTGTTGGCAATAGAGCAATGGCCCTACTTTTTCAATGTTTGTTACGGAACATCTTGTATTGTTCTCCGGAGACATGTTCATTTGTTCACAGAATGCCAGAGCCCCCAGTAACGTTGGGACGGCAAAGTCCAATCTTATTTCCTTGCGCAAAAGCTCGTCAAATTTTTTGTCTTCCTCCGAAGTACTATTTTGTTCTCCTGTTGGCGCAAGTGACGATAATACTGTTGTATCGATGACGTTTTTATCCATTTTAGCAATGTCAGTAGAAAATTGGTCATAAACATTGCCTATCGCTTCGTATGAAATCGTCTCCGCGTAAACAAACGGAAATATAAATTTGAATGCTGGTGAACCATCTACTTTTTCCGATCTACCCACCCACGCGTCAACAGGAAGTCCGCGAGCGAAATTGAAGACACCGATGTCCGAACCAACTATCTGCGCTATAAGCTCGCCCTCCGAACTCTTTTCGTACTTAAATCCCTCCATCGAGGAAAGGGCGGAGTAGTGACCTTCTGGAAAATACCTAAGCGCAAGGTTTGAGGGCGTCGCACTCGCAGTATTCCCCGGCGTGAACATGCTTTTGATATCCAGGTATTTTTGACCACCAATGCGGCGCTCGATAGACGAAACCCTGGTCTCAATGGCGTCAATTTTTGATTGATACTGTTCCTGACTCAGAGCTTCGCGCTGCTGAGCAAACCAGCTCACCGCACCAGCGACGATCGTTGCCGTCATGACGACGGTGCCAACGATCACGCTGAATATGTTGTTTTCGATCCGCTCTTTAAGTCCCATTGCTTTGCCAGCGCGCATAGGAACAAGCACGGAGAAGCTTTGACTATCCTCCTGGTATAGAGGTTAGCAGGCGGTTAAGAGCGTTCTCGGGGGGACCGTTATGGTATCGCCGCAGGCCTACCCAGTACGGTTCATTGCCCAGAGGGAAGTCCTCCGCGATTGCTGGCACGGGCGGGGGCTGAAAGCCGAACTCTATCGCCATCGCTGCCACTACCGCGGAGAGCCGATCCATCCCCCTGAGACAGCCGTGGCGCCATCTTCTGCGCCGCGATGGCGCCGCTTTGACCCCGCTCCGGCTGCCTGCCGAACTTGACCGTTTGGACAGTTTAACTCTACTGTTGCGGCAAGGCGTTCCAAGGCCGCCGGCCGATCAAAAGCGCGCAACAAGGCACTGCCGGCGCCGCCTCGAGGGGTCATCGCTCAACAGGGAGAAGCTCTATGTCATCAGCCAATCACGGCCCGCTTTCCGTCAATCGGCGCCAGCTCATCGGCCTGGGGGCGCTGGGCGCCGCCGCCCTGGCACTGCCCGCCCGCCGCGCTTTTGCGGCCGATCAGACCAAGATCGCCGGCGTCTTCGGCACGCCGATCGAGGAGCCCTGGGTCAACCAGATCCATGTCGCCTTGCTGAAGGCCAAGAGCGATCTCGGCGTCGAATACATCTGGTCGGAGAATGTGAAGGCCTCGGATTTCGGCCGGGTGCTGCGCGAGCATGCCCAGAAGGGCGCCAATCTCGTCATGGGCGACGCCTTCACCGATGAGGAGGCCTCGCGCCGCGCCGCCAAGGCCTACCCCCAGGTCGCTTTCGTCATGGGCTCGGGCATCGGTCCGGCGGATCCCAATTTCGGCGTCTTCGACAATTGGATCCACGAGCCCGCCTATCTCAGCGGGATGATCGCCGGCAAGCTCACCAAGTCGAACACCATCGGTGCCGTCGCCGCCATGCCGATCCCCGAGGTGAACCGGCTCGTCAATGCCTATCGCGCCGGCGCCAAAGAGGTGAACAAGGACGTCAAATGCAAATTCTCCTTCATCGATTCCTTCTTCGATCCGCCGAAGGCAAAGGAAGCAGCCTTGGCCCAGATCGAGGCCGGGGTGGATGCGGTCTATGCCGAGCGCTTCGGGGTGATCGAGGCCGCCCATGACAAGGGCATCATCGCCTTCTCCAATATGTCGGATCAGTCCGCCCTCGCGCCCGAGACCGTGGTCACCGGCCCGGTATGGGACATGTGGCCGACGGTCAATCATGTGGTGAAGCTGGTCCGGGCCGATATCGAGATCGCCCAGGATTTCGGCGGCTATTCCTATATGGGCAAGGGCGGATCGTATCTTGCGCCCTATCACGCCTGGGAGAGCAAGCTTTCGCCGGAGATCAAGGATATGGTCGCCAAGCGCACCCAGGAGATCAAGGACGGCGCCTTCCGCGTCGACGTCGACGAGGCGGTGCCGGTCTCCGACTAACGCACGCCGCTTGTAAATCCTCTCCCGCCCTGCGGGAGAGGATCTTCTCATCGGGAGTATCATGCCGGGCGCCGAGCTGCTTGCCATGCGGGGCATCTGCAAGAGCTTCGGCGCGGTCCGGGCTTCCGATCATGTCGATCTCACGCTCCATGCCGGCGATGTGCTGGGCCTGCTGGGCGAGAACGGCGCCGGCAAGACGACGCTGATGAACATCCTCTTCGGCAGCTATGCCGCCGATTCCGGCAGCATCGCCGTCGATGGCCGCCCGGCCGAAATCCATGATTCCGCCGATGCGCTCGCGCTCGGCATCGGCATGGTGCATCAGCATTTCCATCTCGTCCCGCGCCATACGGTGCTGGAAAATCTCATGGTGGGGCGGAAGGGGCGCGGCCTCCGGCTGGATCGGGCGGGGGCACGCGCGCGGCTGGCGGAGATCGGCCGGCATTTCCGCCTCCGCCTGGCGCCCGAGGCGCTGGTGGGCGATCTCACCATCGGCGAGCAGCAGCGCCTCGAGATCATCAAGGCCCTGTTCCAGGGGGCGCGCATCCTGATCCTGGACGAGCCCACGGCGGCGCTGACGCCGGCGGAGACCGACGGCCTGTTCGATGCCGTCCGCGCCATGTCGGCGGAGGGTATGGGCGTCATCCTGATAAGCCACAAGCTTCAGGAAGTGCGCGCGATCACCAACAGGATCATGGTCATGCGTCAGGGCCGCGCCGTGGCCGAGATCCCCAATGACACCGAGGTCACCGAACACCGCCTCGCCGAGCTCATGTGCGGGCGCGAGCTGACGCCGCCGACGAGGCCGCCGGGCAGGCCCGGCCGGGTGCTGCTGCGGTTGGAAGCCATCACGACTGCCGGCGGCGAGCGCCGCCGCCTCAAGGATCTCTCCTTGTCGGTGCATGAAGGCGAGATCCTGGGGATCGCCGGGGTAGCGGGCAATGGCCAGCTCGAGCTGGCCGAGGTGATCGCTGGGGTGATGATGCCGCTGTCCGGCCGCATCGAGGTCGACGGCCAGACCGTGGAGCGCCTGGATCCGCGGCGCGCCCAGGAGCTGCGCATCGGCCGCATCCCCGAGGATCGCATCGGCACCGGGCTTCTCATGCAGTCGCCTTTGGCCGACAGCATGGCCCTTCCCCGGATCGGCTCCCCGCCCTTCAGCCGCCGCGGCATCCTGGATCGGGGCGCCATCCGTGCCTTCGCCGAGGCGGAGATCGCCAGATACACCATCAGTGCCGCCGGCCCCCTGGCGCGCACCGGCACGCTCTCCGGCGGCAATCTTCAGAAGGCCCTGCTCGCCCGCGAGCTCGCCTGGGATCCTCTGGTGGTGATCGCCGCCCAGCCGACCCGCGGCCTCGATGTCGGCGCGACGCAATTCGTGCAGGGCAAGTTCCTGGAGCTGCGCGCGGCAGGCCGTGGCCTCATCGTCATCAGCGAGGATCTGGAGGAGCTCTTCCAGATCGCCGACCGGATCGCCGTGATGTCGGGCGGGCGGATCACCGGCGACTTCCCCATCGCCGAGGCCAGCATCAAGACCATCGGCAGGCTGATGGCCGGGGGCGAGCAAGCCCTGCCGCAAGATGGTGCCGCGGCATGATGCACCTGCGCCTGGAGCGCCGCAGCACGACGCCGGCCTGGTTCAGCCTCGCTCTGCCTTTGGCGGCCTTGGCGGCAACCCTGATCCTCTGCAGCGGCCTGGTGGCCTTGGCCGGCGCAAATGTGTTCGACGCCTATGCCCAGCTGTTCTTGACGCCTTTCAGCACCGGCTTCGACCTCGAGCAGACGGCGATCAAGGCCGCACCGCTGGTGTTGACCGGACTTGCCGTCGCCGTCGCCTTCCGGGCCCGCTTCTGGAACATCGGCGGCGAGGGCCAGCTCTATGCCGGCGCCATGGCCGCGGCCTTCTTCGGCGCCCAGCTCTGGCTCCCGGCCTCTCTCCTCTGGTCGGCGATGATCTTGTCCGGGGCCGCGGCGGGGGCTGCCTGGGCCCTGCTGGCGGCCTTTCTTAGGACCCGCTTCAAGGTCGACGACGTGGTCACGACCCTGCTGCTCAATTTCATCCTGCTCTACGGCATGTCGGCGCTGCTCGACGGGCCCTGGAAAAATCCGCGCAGCGCCTATCCGACCTCGCCGCCGATCCGTGTCGAGGCCGAGTTTCCCATACTCCCCGGGACGGAACAGCTTCACCTCGGCGTGGTGCTGGCGCTGCTCGCCGTTCCCATCGTCTGGTTCGTCTTGAGCCGCACCACCTTCGGCTTCGCCATCAGGGCGGTGGGCGAGAATGCGCGGGCCGCCGCCTATGCCGGCATCTCGACGGCCCGGACCATTCTCGCGACAGCCGCCGT
>DATHQQ010000392.1:0-2415 GCA_035482595.1 Verrucomicrobiia bacterium | reverse complement strand
GACGGCGAGCGCCGGCAGCAGGACCAGCACGATCACCATCACCAGATCCTCGACGACGAGCCAGCCGACGGCGATATGACCTTCCGGGGAGGCCAGCGCGTCGCGCTGATCCATGGCCCGCAGCAGGACGACGGTGCTGGCGACGGAGAGCGCCAGCCCCAGCACCAGAGCGGCGCCGGGCGGCCAGCCCCAAAGCGAGGCGACCGCACCCCCCAGGAGCGTCGCGGCGATGATCTGCAGGATGGCGCCGGGCACGGCGATCCGGCGCACCGCCAGCAGATCGTTGAGCGAGAAATGCAGTCCCACCCCGAACATCAGCAGGATCACGCCGATCTCCGCCAGCTGCTCGGCCAGATGCAGATCGGCGACGAAGCCGGGGGTGAAGGGACCGACGGCCACCCCCGCCAGGAGATAGCCGACGATGGGCGACAAATGGAGCCGCACGGCGACGAAGCCCCCGAGCAACGAGAAACCCAGCCCGGCGGCGATGGTGGAAATCAGGGCGACGTCATGCGGCAAGCGGGCGACCTTTCAGGCGATGCGCCTTTCATAGGCGATCAAAGTGGAGGCGATCCAAAAGCGGCGAGATGTTGCCATGACGCCAAGGCAAAGGGAATCTTTGCGGCCCCCGCGACCCTTCGCCGCCCCACTTTCGCCCCACCACCCTTTCGTCGCCTTGGCCATCCTGCCATCATCGGGCATGCCTCACGATGCCCCTCTGATCGCTACACTCGTCGGCGCGGTCGTGCTGGCCTTCCTGTTCGGGGTCGTCGCCCATCGGCTGCGCATCTCGCCGCTTGCCGGATATCTCTTCGCCGGGGTGGTGGCCGGACCCTTCACGCCCGGCTTCGTGGCCAATCAGAACCTCGCCTCGCAGCTGGCGGAGGTCGGCGTCATTCTGCTGATGTTCGGCGTTGGCCTGCATTTCTCGATCCGCGACCTGCTGTCGGTGAAGGCGATCGTCGGTCCGGGTGCCGTCGTCCAGATCCTGCTCTCCACCTTGCTCGGCTTCGCCCTCGGCCTGCTGCTGGGCTGGGAGGTGCCGGGGGCCCTCGTCTTCGGCCTCGGGCTCGCGGTCGCCAGCACGGTCGTGACCTTGCGCGCGCTGCAGGAGCGGCGGCTGATGGACAGCCGGACCGGACATGTCACGGCGGGGTGGCTGGTGACCCAGGATCTGGCCATGGTCCTGGTTCTGGTCCTGCTGCCGGGTCTCGCCGGGCTGGGCGGGACGCACATCCTGGGCGCGCTGGCCCTCACCTTCGGCAAGCTGATCGCCTTCGCGGCGCTCATGCTGGTGGTCGGGCGACGCGTCATTCCTTGGATGCTGCATTATGTCGCCCACACAGGCTCGCGCGAGCTCTTCCGGCTGGCGGTCCTGGCCATCGCCCTGGGCGTGGCCTATGGCGCTGCCGAGCTCTTCGGCGTGTCCCTGGCGCTGGGCGCCTTCTTCGCGGGCGTCATTCTCAGCGAGTCCGAACTCAGCCATCAGGCCGCCCAGGAATCCCTGCCCCTGCGCGATGCCTTTGCGGTGCTGTTCTTCGTTTCGGTCGGCATGCTGTTCAATCCCATGATCCTGATAGAGGAACCTCTATCGGTCCTGGGCGTGGTGGCGATCATCGTGATCGGCAATACGGCTATCGCGCTCGCAATCCTGATCGCGCTGCGCCAGCCTCTGGCCGAGTCCCTCACCGTCGCGGCGAATCTGGGCCAGATCGGCGAGTTCTCCTTCATCCTGGCCAATCTCGGGGTCGCGCTCGGGCTGCTGGTGCCGCTGGGGCGCGATCTCATTCTCGCCGGCGCCATCCTGTCCATCCTGCTGCATCCCGCGCTCCTGGCCGCCGCATCGCGCCTGGGGCCCTGGCTCGACCGGCGGCGCCGGCCGCCGGCACCCGCCGCAGCCCCCGAGCCGGTGCGCGCCCGAACGATTCCCGTCACGGCGCTGAAGAACCATACGGTTCTCATCGGCTATGGCCGGGTCGGTCGGCTTGTGGGCGAGGCCCTGGCCGCCGTGCATCGTCCCCTTGTCGTCATCGAGGACAAGCGGGATCTCGTCGAGGAGCTGCGGGCCCGGGGCATCGAGGTAATTCTCGGCAATGCCGCCGCCCCCGATGTGCTGAAAGCGGCCAATATCGCCCATGCGGTGAGCCTGGTGGTGGCGATCCCCAATGGCTTCGAGGCCGGACAGATCGTCGAGCAGGCACGCGCCGCCAACCCGACCATCGAGATCATAGCCCGTGCCCATAGCGATGCCGAGGTCGAGCATCTGCGCCACTATGGCGTCGACCTCGCCATCATGGGCGAGCGCGAGATCGCTCGGGGCATGATCGGCCGCCTGCTTCCAGCCGCAGCAGAGCCGGTGCGAGCAACGAATTCGGAGTGAGAGAAATCGAGCGCGGCCGAGGGCCGGGGCCGCAA
>DATHQQ010000391.1:0-2916 GCA_035482595.1 Verrucomicrobiia bacterium | reverse complement strand
GGCGGCGCTCGCCCTGAAGCCCGATCTGCGCATTGTCCTGCGCCAGCTGAGCGAGACGCTCGAGATCCTGGGCCGCAAGGATGAAGCCCGGGCCGTCATCCGGCGCCGCCTGGAGCTCGATGACCAGGATCTGAGCGCCCTCTACCAGCTCGTGCGCCTCGATCCGCGGGGCGTGAGCGCCGGGGACCGCGCGCGTCTGGACGCGGTCATCGCCGGTGAGACGCCGTCCGACGAGAGCGGCGTCGCCTGGGTCGCACTGGCCGATATCTATGAGGCGGAGGGCGAGGCGGACAAGGCCTTCCTGCATCTGAAGCGGGGCAACGACATGCTGCACCAGGCACTGACCCGGATCGACAGCAATTTGCCTTCCCAGATGGTGACGCCGCTCGGCAAGACGCCGCGGCGCATGGCGCCCCTGAAGGCATTGGAGGAGGTCGTCCGGCGGACGGTCCAGACCGAGCATATCTTCGACGAGGCCTTCCTCAAGCGCTACGCCGGCATGGGTTATCCCTCGCGCGTACCGATCTTCATCCTCGGCATGCCGCGGTCGGGAAGCACCCTCATCGAGCAGATCCTCTCGAGTCATCCCCGCGTCCATGGCGCCGGCGAGCTCGACATCGTGTCGAATACGATGACCGAGATGCGCTGGCCCTATGTGGGCTATCTGCAGCGCGGCACGGACGGCACCCTCATGCCGAGCGCGCCGCCGAAGCCTGGGAACCGCTATTTCCGTGAGCTGGGCGCGGCCTATGTCAAGGCGCTGCGCGGCCACAGCGCGCGGGCGCAGCACATCACCGACAAGATGCCCGACAACTACTTCGACATCGGGATGATCCATCTCTGCCTGCCCAATGCCGTCATCCTGCACTCGGTCCGCGATCCGGTGGATACCTGCCTCGGCTGCTACAAGCAGATCTTCGCCACAGGGCATGAGACGAGCTATGACCTGACCCTAACGGGCAAGACCTATGTGCTCTATCGCCGGCTGATGGAGCATTGGAGCCGCGTCCTCCCCGGCCGGGTCGTCGATGTCGTCTATGAGAAGCTCGTCGCCGATCCCGAAACGGAGATCCGACGGCTGCTGGCGGCCTGCGGCCTGCCTTGGGACGATGCCTGCCTGCGCTTCCACGAGAATCAGCGCTCGGTCAGCACGGCCAGCTCCAGCCAGGTTCGCCAGCCGATCTTCAAGAGCGCGGTGCAGCGCTGGCGGCGCTACGAGCAGCATCTCGGGCCGCTGCTGGAAGCGCTCGGCCCCTATGCGCCGGGACCGGCCGGCTAAGACCTGATTTATTGAGCCGGCAGATTCCGCCGGCCCGATCGCATCGTATCAGGCCGCCAGCTGGTTCTGCACCAGGACGCGCTTCACCGCCGGCCGCGCGGCCACGAGCTCCACCAAGCGGCGGAGATTCGGACGCTTGGCCAGCATCTCGGGCTGCGCCTGCTGCCAGTTGCTCAGCATCACCACCGGCAGATCGGCGGCGCTGAAGCGCTCACCCAGCATATAGGGGCCCTTGGCCGCCAGGCTGCGCTCGACGCGGTCCCAGGCCTCGCCGATCTGCTCCATCGCCTTGGCCTTGATCTCTGCCACATGAGCGGGATCGGTCGTATGGCGCTCCGGGTAATAGAACAGGAGATAGAGCGGCTGGATCGAGTTGGTGAGGTGGAACATCCATTGGGTGTAGAGGGCACGGTCCGGATCCGCGATCACCGGCGCCAGCCCCGATTGCGGATGGCGGTCGGCCAGATACATGGCAATGGCGTTGGTCTCGAACATGACCCCGCCGCCGTCGAGGGCCAGGGCCGGGACCTTGCCGTTGGGATTGAGCTTCAGATATTCCGGCGTCTTGTGCTCGCCCTTGTCCATATCGACGAGCTTCAGTTTGTAGGGCACCCCCGTCTCTTCCAGCGCCATATGGGCGACCAGCGAGGCACTGCCTTGGTTCCAGTGAAGCGTATACATGCGTCTCCCCCTCTTCGAATGTCAGGTCTGTCGTGGTTCCCGAATCTCAGCCGTCGACGAGCGCCAGCCCGCTGCTCCGCCGCCAGCCCAGCAGGGTCTCGTCCCCTGGCGCCAACCCGCCGGCCACGGGGGCGGAGCTGTTGGCGGCGCGCACCAATATGTCGCCGAGCTCGGCGGTCGCGATGCTGAACTCGGTCTGGTCGCCGAGATAGATCTTGTTCTGGACCCGGCCGGCGAAGCGGTAGTCGAGCCCCTCGGCGGCACCGAGCGAAATGGCCTCGGGCCTGACCGCGATGACGCCGCTCTGCCGGCCGGCCAGGCTGCTCCCTTTGGCGCTCAGCGGCGCCTGCAGCACGATGCCGGCCGGGGTGCGGATCGCGGCCCCCCGCTCATCGGCCTCGACCACATCGCCGGCAAAGAAATTCGACTCGCCCACGAAATCTGCGACATAGCGGTTGGCCGGCGCGTCGTAAAGCTCCCGTGGGGCGGCGAGCTGCTCGATCCGGCCGTCGCGCATGATGCCGATGGTATCGCTCATGCTGAGTGCCTCCTCCTGGTCGTGGGTCACCAGGATGAAGGTGATGCCGACCTCGCGCTGCAGGTTCTGCAACTCGATCTGCATCTCGCGCCGGAGCTTGCGGTCGAGGGCGGCGAGCGGCTCGTCCAGCAGCAGCACCGTCGGCCGGTTGATGAGCGCGCGGGCCAGCGCCACCCGCTGCTGCTGGCCGCCCGAGAGCTCCCAGATCCGCCGCCGGCCGTAGCCCGGCAGGCGCACCAGGTCGAGCGCCGCCTCGACTTGGCGTTGGAGGGCCTGGCGGTCAGGGCGCGGGCGGCGCTGGCGCAGGCCATAGGCGACATTGCCGGTCACGTCGAGATGGGGGAAGAGCGCGTAATGCTGGAACACCATGTTGACGGGCCGGCGGTAGGCCGGGACCCCGACCATGGAGGATCCGGCG
>DATHQQ010000390.1:0-6295 GCA_035482595.1 Verrucomicrobiia bacterium | reverse complement strand
GCCTCCAAGGCGGCGGTGCACCATCTGACCAAATCGCTCGCGGCGGAATGGGGCGCGCGCGGGGTGCGGGTCAACGCCGTGGCGCCGACCTATATCGATACGCCCTTGAACCGCTTCGGCATGGAAAACCCGGAGATGTTCAAATACTGGATCGAGGGCACGCCCATGCGCCGTATGGGGACGGTCGAGGAGATCGGCTCGGTCGTGTTGTTCCTCGCCTCCGATGCGGCGAGCCTGCTGACCGGGAGCATCGTGCTGGCGGACGGCGGCTATAGCTGCTGGTAGGCGAGCCGGCAGCGCCCCATGATGCTGTGCCATGAAACTTAGGGACAAGGTCGCCATCATCACCGGCGGGGCCCGCGGGATCGGCGCCGCCATCTGCGAGCGCTTCGCCGCCGAGGGAGCCCTGGTCGTGGTCGCCGATATCCTGGAGAAGGAGGCGGCGGCCACCGCCAAGGCGATCGGCGGCGGGGCGATCGGCCTGACGCTGGATGTCACCAAGCGACCCTCCATCGACGCCATGGTGGAGAAAATCGTCGCCACGGCGGGCCGTATCGACATCCTCGTCAACAATGCGGCCATCTTCGACATGGGGCCGCTGCTGGAGATCACCGAGGAGAGCTACGACCGGCAATTCGCCATCAATGTGAAGGGCCTGCTCTTCACCCTCCAGGCCGTGGCCGCCCAGATGGTGCGCCGGGGCCAGGGCGGCAAGATCGTCAATTTCTCCAGCCAGGCTGGCCGTCGGGGCGAGGCGCTGGTCGCCGTCTATTGCGCCAGCAAGGCCGCGGTCATCAGCCTCACCCAATCGGCGGGGCTGGCCCTCATCAAGCACAAGATCAACGTCAACGCCATCGCACCCGGGGTCATCGATACCCCGATGTGGGATGTGGTCGATTCCCAATTCGCCAAATATGAGAATCTCCCGCTGGGCGAGAAGAAGCGCCAGGTCGGCCTCGCCGTTCCCTATGGCCGCATGGGTGTCCCCGGCGATCTTGTGGGGGCAGCGGTCTTCCTCGCCTCGGCCGATGCCGACTACATCGTCGCCCAGACCCTCAATGTCGACGGCGGTAATTGGATGAGCTGAGTGGCCTCCGAGCTGCGCCTGATCATCTTCGATTGCGATGGCGTGCTGGTGGACAGCGAGCCTTTAGCTTTCCGCGTCCTGCTCGAGGGGCTGGCCGCCGCCGGACACCCCATGGAGACCGCCAAGGCCTATGAGCTCTTCCTCGGCCGCAGCCTCGCCAATCTGAAGACCGTCCTGCGCCGGGAGCTCGGCGTCGAATTGAGCGCCGGCCAACTCGAGGAAATGCGGGAGCGCCTGTTCGAGGTCTATCGCCGCGAGCTCAAGCCCATTCCAGGTATCCTCGAGACCCTCGACAAGCTGACGATCGCCTCTTGCGTGGCCTCATCGAGCCTGCCCGACCGGATCCGCCTGTCGCTGGAGGTGACGGGCCTGCTTCCGCACTTCGACCCGCATCTCTTCAGTGCCAGCATGGTCGCCAAGGGCAAGCCCGAGCCGGACCTCTTCCTCCATGCCGCCCGGGAGATGAGCGTCGCGCCGGAGGCCTGCCTGGTGATCGAGGACAGCGCGCCGGGGATCGAGGCGGCGCGCCGGGCGGGGATGACGGTCTTCGCCTTCGCCGGTGGCGGTCATGCCGCCGGCCCCGCCTACCGCCGGGGCCTCGCCGCACTGTCCCCGGACGCCATGTTCGACGACATGCGGGATTTGCCAGCCATGATCGAGGCGGCTACCGCGCGATGATCGGCTGGCGGCGGACCCGGCGCTCGATGATGGTCTGCAGCACCACCGACACTACGATCACCAGGCCGAAGCAGAGCTGGGTGAAGAAGGCGTTGATGCCGGCCGAGACGATGCCGGCGTTGATGGCGCCGATGATATAGGAGGCGACCAGGGAGCCGACGATGCTGCCCGCCCCGCCGAAAACCGAGGTGCCGCCGAGGAAGACCGAGGCGATGGTGTTCAGCAGGAAGCCATCCCCCGTCGTCGGCCAGAAGTAGTAGCCGACGAAGGAGGTCATCAGCCCGGCGAAGACGGCCATGACCCCCACCAGCATGAACGCCCGGGTCTTCACGCTGGCCACATTGACGCCCATCAGCCGCGCGCTGGTGGCATTGTCGCCCACCAGGAAGACATGGGCCCCGAAGCGGGTGCGGTTCAGGAGCACCCAGAGCACGATCGCGAAGAGAACCGTCCAGAGCGACTGGACCGGAATGCCGAAGGGCGCCGAGTTCAGCAGCAAATGCATGGTCGGGAATTTGTCCGGCGTCAGGGCGACGCCTGTGCCGTTCATCAGCACAAGCTCGATACCGCGATATAAAAACGATGTCCCGATGGTGATGACCAGGGAGGGGATGCTGAGCCGGGCGACCAGCGCGCCGTTCACCCAGCCGCAGAGCGCGCCGGTGGCGAAACCGCCGAGCACGGCCACCCATTGCGGCAGTTCGGCCTTCACCAGCAGGCAGAAGACCGCCGTTCCCAGCGCCATGATGGAGGGAAAGGAGAGATCGATCTCCCCGGTGATGACGACGAAGGTCAAGGCCAGCGCCAGCACGCCGAAGAGCGGGGTCGTCTGGGCGAAGGCCTTATAGATGTCGACATCGAGGAAAACGGTGGGGGCGGCGATGATGAAGCCCGCCCACATGGCGAGGCCGACGCCGATGATGCCCATCTGCGAGCCATAGCGCCGGAAGACCGACGGCGGGGCGACCCGGTTGCCTTTCGGCTTGACGGCAGCAGCTTCGCTCATGCTGGGCCTACTCCAGCGAGCCGGATTGCGCGACCCGGTAGAGGCGCGCGATCAGTTCTTCCATGGAGATCTCGTCCTTCGAATACATCCCGGCCACCTTGCCGCGATCCAGCACATAGAGACGGTCCACCACCGGATAGACATGGAAGATGTTGTGATCGATGAAGATCGCCGATTTGCCGGCCTTCTTGATGTTATGGACGAACTCCAGCGTCTTCTTCGTCTCGGTGAGGGAAAGCCCCATGGTCGGCTCGTCGAGAATGACGAGCTCGGCATCGAAATGCAGCGCCCGGGTGATGGCCACGCCCTGCTTCTCGCCGCCCGACATGGTCATGACGACATTGTCGGGATGCACCGCCGCCGAGGTGAAGCCCATATGCTCGCTCATCAGCCGGGCCGATTCCTGGCGCATGCGCTTGACGTCGAGCAGGCCCCATTTCGTCCGGGGCTCCCGCCCCATGAACATGTTGCGCCAGATCGGCTGCTTCTCGCAGAGCGCGCGCTCCTGATAGACGGTCTCGATGCCGAGGCTGCGGGCGCGCCCGACGGACCAGTCGTCGATCCGCTTGCCGTGGAAATAGATCTCCCCGCCGCGATCGGGGACGTGATAGCCCATGATCGTCTTCACCAGGGTCGATTTCCCGGCCCCGTTGTCGCCCAGCAGGCCGACGATCTCCCCGCGATCGACGAAGAAATTCACCGCGGAGAGGGAGCGCACCTCCCCGAAGGTCTTGGAAACGCCGCGAAGCTCGATGACCGGTACGCGCTCGGATTGCCCTGCGTCGGACATGGCTGGCCTGCTCAGGATTAGAGACGGTAGCGGGGCCCGAAGGCCCCGCTACGGCGCAAACTGTCTAGCGATCTTGCTATCGGATCGCCAGTAGATTCAGATCTAGCGTATCTCGTCTACCGTATCTCCTGGGCCGCGAGAGGCGCGACCGCATCGATATTCGTCTTGTCGACGAAGGCCCCGGCCGTATTCACGGAGAAGCCGGAGAAGCCGTATTTCTTGGTCAGGCAGATGTTGAGGATCGGCAGGTAGCCCTGCAGGAAGGGCTGCTGGTCGATGACCAGATTCTGGAAGCCGTCCTTCACCGCCTGGGCGGTATTGGGCGACATGTCGAAGCCGGCGAAGAGCACCTTGCCGGGCTCCAGCGAGGCCGCCCGGGCATAGACTCCGACATTGGAGGTGAGGCCGCCATGGTCGGTCACCACGATCTTGACCTCCGGATTCTTCTTCATCACGCCCACGAAGGTCGCCGTGCCGGCATTGGGATCGGCATTGGTGGCCGCGTCGATCTCCTGGTAGACGACATCGGCGCCGACCTTCTGGAAGGCGTCGACGACGCCGACGGTGCGCTGGCCGCGATCGCCGCCCTGGCCCTTGAGCCCCCAGACGAAGACCTTGTCGCCGGTCTTCAGGTTGGCGCGCTTGGCCGCCTCGCTGCCCAACGCAAAGCCCGCCGCATAGTTATTGGCGCCGATATAGCCCAGGCCCTTCGGGGAATAGGTTTCCTGTGCCTTGGGCAGGGAGGTGTTGAGGGTGGTGAAGACGATGCCCTGCGCGAAAGCCTGGTCGACCAGCGGATCGGTGGCGTCGTCGCCGCCGAAGCCATAGGTCGCGATGCCGTCGACCTTGGTGGCGATGGCCTGCTTGATCTGGGTCAGCATGGTGTTCGGATCCCAGTTCGAGAAATAGTAGGTCACCGAGGGACCCAGATCCATCTCCGCCTGGCGGAAGCCGTTATAGACGTTGTTGGCGAAGACGCCGCCCTGCGGGCCGCCCGGGAAGGCGGCGATCTTGACGCCGGAGCACCATTTCGCTTGCGGGTCGAAGGCGTGAGCCGTCGAGAAACTCGATATCGTCAGAACGCCGGCTGCAATTGCCGGCAGTGCACGCCGCAGGAATGCCTTCCCCATCGGATCCTCCCATGACTGTTGGTTCGAGCCTTGCTGATCGAACATCCAACGCTACGATAAATCAGATATGTCTGTAAAGGAAGCTCACGTCCCGTTGCGGTTTTATCGGCCGGATTGCTGACTAATGACCGGAATCACCTCCTCTCTTTGACCTCTCGTTGCGTTGACCGCGCCAAACCTATCAGATAACTTTTGATCATGATGCCCAGCGCGACCCTTCCCGGCCCCGCCCTTCCCGCCGTCGACCGTGTGGTCGCGGGGTTGATGGATCTCATCCTGGGCGAGCTGACGCCCGGCGCACAGCTCCCGAGCGAAGCCGAGCTCGCCACCACCTATGACGTCAGCCGGCTGACGGTGCGTGAGGCGGTGAAGGTGCTCTCCGGCCGCGGACTTCTCGATCTCTCCCGCGGGCGCCGCGCCATCGTGCGCGAGCCCGACGGCTCCGCCTTCGGCGATTTCCTGGCCGCGACCATGCGCCATGACGCCAAGGGCCTGCTCGACCTCATCGAGGTGCGCCAGGCGCTCGAGATCCAGTCGGCCACGCTCTGCGCCAAGCGGATCTCGCGCGCCGGGGCCGCGGCCATCGCCGGCGCCCTGGCCGGCATGCGGGCGGCGGCGGCCGAGATGCGCAGCGGGGACCGGGCCGCGGCGGAGGAGCGCTATCATCAATGGGATGTCGGCTTCCACGAGGCCATGGCGCTCGCCAGCGGCAACAGGATGCTGGGCCATCTCCTGGAGGCCATGGCCGGACCGCTGCGCGATTCCTTTCATCTGTCCCTGCGCGGCCATGAGCTCCGAGGCCATACGCCGGAAGATACGATCGCTGCTCATGAGCGCATCTTCGAACGCATCCAGGCGGGGGATGCCCGCGGCGCCGCCCAGGCGATGCGCTCGCATCTGCGCGAAGCGGTGCGCGACGTCAGCGCGGCGCTGAACGCCGGGATGCCCCCGAGGGCCGCGATCAAGGGTGCCGGCAACCCGGGATCGAGACCCTCGCCACCCGGGAACCTTCGCCGGGACACCCGTCGTCCCAAGTCGGGTTAGGCCAGACGCGGCCTGGCCTGCGGGGAGCGGCAGGCCTTGGAGGAAGGGGGAGGTGCCATCCAAGCATTTTCAGTCACCAGGCAGGCAGCATGAAAATCACCGCCATCAAGACCACCGTCGTCAATGCCGAGATGCGCAACTGGATCTTCGTCAAGGTCGAGACCGACCAGGCGGGGCTCTGCGGCTGGGGCGAGGCCACCCTCGAATGGAAGACGCGCGCCGTCGTCGGGGCGGTGGCGGATCTGGCGCCGCTTCTCATCGGCCGCGATCCCCGCGACATCGAGCAGGCCTATCGGGTGATGAACAAGCATGGCTTCTGGCGCATGGGGGTCATCGGCGCCACGGCCATTTCCGGCATCGAGGTGGCGCTCTGGGACATATTGGGCAAGGATCTGGGCGTGCCGGTCTGGCGGCTCCTCGGCGGCAAGACCCGCGATCGCGTGCCGGTCTATACCCACCTCGGCCTCGGCGATATGCGCGCGGTCTATGAGACCATGCAGCCCGAGGCGCTCGTCGACCAGGCCCTCAAGGTCCTCGACAGAGGCTACCGCGCCCTCAAG
>DATHQQ010000389.1:0-2453 GCA_035482595.1 Verrucomicrobiia bacterium | reverse complement strand
CGACCTCGATGCGCCGTCAAGGGATCAGGGGGTCCATAGTCAACATCATCTCCATGTCGGGACATGGCGGGCAGCCCTTCATCACCGCCTATTGCGCCTCCAAGGGCGCCCTCATCACCCTGACCAAGAATGTCGCCTTCGGGGTGATGCGCCATGGCATCCGGGTCAACGGACTCTGCATCGGCTGGATGGATACGCCCGGCGAGGACCGGGTGATGCGCCAGTACCACGGCGCGGTGGACGGCTGGCGGGAAGCGGCGGAGGCGGTGCAACCGGCCGGCCGTCTGCTGAAGCCTGCGGAGGTCGCCCGCGCGGTCGCCTATCTGGCGAGCGAGGAATCCGGCATGATGACCGGCGCCATCATCGACTTCGATCAGTCGATCGCCGGCTGCTACGAAAGCCCGCCGCTCCCGGCCCCGCTGGCGTGAGTTTGCAGGCGTTAATTTTCGCTGAACGCACTAGAACGCGCATTTCGACTGTGCAACTAAATAGAATGTTCGGGTAGTCTGCGCATAATGTTGTAAAGTGTCGCGGCACCGCCGGGGGCAAACCGGGGGACGCCTCACGGGAGGAAGAATGGCCCTGCTCGAGCTCAAGGCCGTATCCAAGCATTTCGGCGCCATCGAGGCGCTGGCGGGAATCGATTTCCACCTGGAGCCGGGCCAGATCGTCGGGCTCATGGGCGACAACGGCGCGGGCAAATCCACCATCGTGAAGATCATCGCCGGCAATTTCCCGCCCTCGGCAGGGGAGATGACGCTCGAGGGAAAGTTGGTCCATTTCCACAAGCCGGTGGAGGCGCGGGCGGCCGGGATCGAGGTCGTCTATCAGGATCTCGCTTTGTGCAACAACCTGACCGCCTCGGCCAATGTCTTCCTGGGGCGCGAGAAGATGCGCAGCTTCGGGCCCTTCAAGCTGCTCGACGACCGGGCGATGCATGAGCGCTCCCGCGGTCTCTTCGCCGAGCTGAAATCCGAGACCCGGCCGGCCGATGTGGTGCGCTCCATGTCGGGTGGGCAGCGCCAGGCGGTCGCCATCGCGCGTACCCATCTCTCCAAGGCCAAGATCGTGCTGATGGACGAGCCGACGGCCGCCATCAGCGTGCGCCAGGTTGCCGAGGTGCTGGATCTGCTGCGCCGGCTGCGCGATCAGGGCATCGCCATCGTCCTGATCAGCCACCGCATGCCCGACGTCTTCACCGTCGCCGATCGGATCGTCGTGCTGCGCCGCGGCCACAAGGTCGCCGACAAGCCGATCCATGAGAGCTCGCCCGAAGAGGTGACGGGGCTGATCACCGGGGCGATTCGGGCGGCATGACGAAATGAGTCGGGTAGGGGACGCAGCTTGATGGATATGGCGAGCGAATCCGCGACGGCGCGGAAGTCCCCCGGCATCTGGCATCGGATGATCGCCAAGCAGGCCTTCTGGGTGACGATCGCCGTCTTCCTGATCCCGATCGCCATGACGCTCGTCGAGCCTACCTTCAGCGCGGCCTTCTGGAAGGAAGAGAATTTCTTCAACGTCACGCGCAATTTCGCCTTCATCGCCATCATCGCGCTGGGCCAGGTGACGGTCATGATCACCGGCGGCATCGATCTTTCCGTCGGCTCCGTTCTTGCCGTCTCGGGCATCGTGCTCGGGCTGGTGATGAGCCACGACTATTCCTTCTGGACCGGCTCGCTGGTGGCGATCTTTGCGGGCGTCGCCTGCGGATTCTTCAACGGCTATCTCATCTCCTATCTTCGCCTCTCGCCCTTCGTTGTGACCCTGGGCATGCTCAGCATCGGGCGCAGCCTCGCGCTCGCCATCTCCAACAACAAGTTCTTCTACCAGTTCGGCCATGACCAGAAGCTGCTGATCGAGATCGGCGGCGGGCGGACCCTCGGCATCGCCAATCCGGTCATCATCCTGGTGGTGCTCACGGTGTTCATGGGCTTCGTGCTGCGCTATACGCGCTGGGGCCGGCATCTCTACGCCATCGGCGGCAATGAGAATGCCGCGCGGCTCGCCGGCGTGCCGGTCGACCGGCTGAAGCTGTCGGTCTATGTGCTCTCGGGCTTCATGACCGCGATCTCCGCAATCCTCTCGGTCGGCTGGCTGGGCTCGGTCACCAACGGCATCGGCATCGGCTATGAGCTCCGGGTCATCGCCTCGACCGTCATCGGCGGTGCGAATCTTCTGGGCGGGGAGGGCGGGGCCTATGCCGCCTTCATCGGTGCCGCCCTCATCGAGGTCATCCGCAACAGCCTGTTGCTGGCGGGGGTCAATCCCTATTGGCAGGGAACCTTCGTCGGCTTGTTCATCATCTTGGCGGTGCTGCTTGAGCGCCTTCGGGGCCGCAAGGTGGATTCATAGAGGTAAGGCGTCACGCAACCCCTTGGGAGGAAGCCATGAAGCGATTGTTGTTGGCTGCCGTCGCTATCGCGCTCTTCGCCGTTCCCGGACTCTCCAAC
>DATHQQ010000388.1:0-8331 GCA_035482595.1 Verrucomicrobiia bacterium | reverse complement strand
GACAGCCAGGCAGGCCTTTTTCGGAAGCCCACTTGTCCCTCTCCCGCGCTTTGAAGCGGGAGATGAATAGGTGGCTGCGGCGCCGCGCGTCTATCCGATGAATGCGAAGGCCGTCGCGGCCACGAGGGTCACGGCGAAGAGGGTATTGGCGATGCGCGAGCTCAAGGGATCGTGAAAGATCCGGGAAAAGGTGCTCCCCGCCAGCAGCCAGGCGAGATGGATGGCGACGATCATCAAGGCCAGAACCGCCGTCTTCAGCATGGCCCCGGCGGCGGGCGACCCCATGGGGAGGTCCGCGCTCGCGAAGACGGCCGCGATCGCCACATAGGCCTTGGGATTGGCGATGGCCAGCAGAAAGCCCGCGGCGAAGGAAGGTGCCGCCGTGCGCCGATCAGGTTTCGACAGCGGCGGCGCGGTCGCAATCTTGAAGGCGAGATAGAGGATATAGGCGCCAGAGGCCGCAAGGAGCAGAGGCGCCAGCCGCGGCACCGACAGAAGCAGGGCGAACAGGCCCGTCGCGACGGCGATCAGGACCGCGACCGTGCCCAGTATGAGGCCCCACAGATAGTCGAGCGAGCGGCGAAGACCGAAGGCCGCCCCGACCGCTGTCACGCTCATGGTCGAGGGCCCCGGACTGCCCATGACCGCGGCCGATGCCAGGATCAGCGCCGCCAGCGGACGCCATAGGCCTGACAAGGAAAGCACCTGCTCGGACATGGGAATTCCTGTAGCTTTGCGAGCATGGGAGCGAGGCTATCGCAGGACAGCAAACGCGGTCTTGAACGGTTGTGCGACGGCGAGCCGGGCCCTGGCCGACGCCGAACGGGCCGCATCAGGATGGGGTCCGGCGCCGAGGGGATCGAGCGCGTCGAAGCGCATTTCCGGGGCCGGGCCTTCTCGCCTCACCGTCACGACACCTATGGCATCGGAATCACGCTGACGGGCGTTCAGACCTTCCGTTACCGCGGCGAGCAGCGGTATTGCCGCCCCGGCCAATGCCACATCCTGCACCCCGACGAAACCCACGATGGGGGCCCCGCCACCGACGAGGGCTTCGGCTACAGGATCGTCCATATCGACCCTTCGCTGGTCCAACAGGCGCTCGGGGGCAGGCCGCTTCCCTTCGTTGCGAACCCCGTGGTCGCCGCGTCTGCTTTGTCGAAGGATTTCGTTTCGGCGGTCTCGGACATCGACGGCGAAATCGATGACATCGCGCGAACCGAATTGGCGACCACGGTGGCGGATATGCTCATTGCCGCGTCCTCCGGGGAGCGGAGGATGCCCGGGTCGCTGTGTCTAGCGCCGCTGGTGCGGGCTCGCGACCTTATCGCCGCAAATCCGGCCAAGCAGCATTCGATGGCAGAGCTCGAGCGAGTGACCGGCCTCGATCGCTGGACGCTCGCCCGGCAATTCCGCGCGGCCTTCGGCACGAGCCCCAGTCGTTTCCGGACCCTGCGACAGCTGGATCATCTGCGCCGGTCGTTGAAGGGCGGCGCTTCCCTCGCCGCGGCCGCGGTCATGGCCGGCTTTGCGGACCAGAGCCATATGTCGCGACGATTCAAGGCCGGCTATGGCCTCACGCCTGCGCACTGGGTTTCCGCGATCTCTTGAAGCCTAGGGGGTCTGGAAGTCCGCCTGCCGCTCGGGTGCCGCCGCCTGGAATTCCGGTCGCCGTGTGAGCGCCTGGTCGATCGCAACCAGACGAGGCATGGCGGTGAGGTCACAGGCGAAGCGCCGGGCATTGAACATCTGGGGCACGAGGCAGATATCGGCGAGGCTGGGCGCCGTGCCGAAGCAGACTCCCTGGTCGACGGCTGCCGGCGCCACCATCGTCTCGAGGGCGGCCAACCCCAGCTCCACCCAATGGCGGTACCAGGCATTGGTCTGCCCCTCATCGGCGCCGAAATCCGCGCGCAGCTTCTTCATCACCCGCGGATTGGCCAGCGGATGGACATCGCAGGCGATGGTCAAGGCGAAGCTCCGCGCCCGGGCGCGGAGATAGGGATCACGCGGCAATAGCGCCGGCTCCGGATGGGTCTCCTCCAGCCATTCGATGATGGCCAGCGACTGGGTGATCGTCCCCTCCGCCGCCTGCAGCACCGGCACCAGCCCCTGGGAATTCAGCCGGCGGAATTCCTCGCCTTGCTGCTCGCCGCGCAGGAGATTCACCGGCACGTTCTCGACCGCGATCCCCTTCAGCGTGAGGGCGATCCGCACCCGATAGGCGGCGGAGGAGCGGAAATATCCATGCAGGCGCATCAGGCTTGTTCCTATGTTGTGGTATGGCCAAGATCGACAATATTATCGTGGATTGTCCCGATCATCGATCCATCGCTGATACGGGACATGATGGACGGCGTGGCGTAGCATGCGGCATATGAGCGTCCGGGCACGAGGGAACCTGATCCACCACGACTAGGGAGACTCTTCATGCGATCAAAGCTTGTCTTGGTAGCCGTCGGATGCCTGTCGCTCGCGGTCATGGCTCATGCGCAAACCTCGGATACTCCCAGTGACGCCATGCAGCCGCCAGCTGCTCCCTACGGCGCCACGGATGCTCCCGGCGGGGCGCTCCCGCCTGGTACTCCCCTCCCGGCCATCCCGCCGCCGGTCGCTCAGCCCGGCAATGTCGGCACGCCGACATCCAATCTTTCCGAGATGACCGTGATCCACGACGGGACGGTGGTCCGAGAGACGCCGGACGAAAGCTCGCGCTTGTTGTCCACGCTATACGCAGGAAACAAAGTGCTTGCTCTCGGCACCGCCGAAGGATGGACGCATGTGATCATCGGATTGGCCGACGGGTATGTCAGGTCCTCGTTGTTGAAGTAGGCGTCACGGTCTGCTCGATGGCGCCGAAGATGCTGGCGCCGCCATCCTCCAGCATCTCGATCCGCAGCTGGTCGCCGAATTTCAGAAAGGGCGTCGCCGGCTGGCCGGCCCGGATGGTCTCCACCGAGCGCTGCTCGGCGATGCAGGCATAGCCGGTGCCGCCCTCTGCCGCTGGGCGGCCCGGCCCGCCCGCCTCCTTATTGGAGATGGTGCCGGAGCCGATGATGCTGCCGGCCGAGAGCCGGCGCGTACGCGCCGCATGGGCGATGAGGTGGCCGAAATCGAAGGTCATGTCGATACCCGCATCGGGCCGGCCGAAGAGCCGGCCGTTCAGATGCACCAGCAGCGGGCGATGCAGCTTCGCCTCGCGCCAGGCCGGTCCCAGCTCGTCCGGCGTCACCGCCACGGGAGAGAAGGCGGTGGAGGGCTTGGACTGGAAAAAGCCGAAGCCCTTGGCGAGCTCGGCCGGAATCAGGTTCCGCAGCGACACGTCATTGGCCAGCATCACCAGCCGGATCCTGGTCGCCGCGGCCTCGGCCGAGACGCCCATGGGAACGTCGTCGGTGACGACCGCCACCTCGCCCTCGAAATCGATGCCATTTGATTCGTCGGCGGCCTCGATGGCATCGCGCGGACCCAGCATCGTGTCGGCCCCGCCCTGATACATCAGCGGATCGGTCCAGAAGCTCTCGGGCAGGACAGCGCCGCGCGCCCGGCGCACCAGCTCGACATGATTCACATAGGCAGAGCCGTCCGCCCATTGATAGGCACGCGGCAAGGGCGCGGCGCATGCCGCCGGGTCGAAGGGGAAGCTGTCGGAGGCGGCCCCCTCCTCCAGCAGCCTGGCCACCACGGCGAGCTTCGGCGCCATTGTGGCCCAATCGTCCAGGGCCTGCTGCAGGCTGTGCGCGATCTCCGGCACGCGACGCGCCTCGGTGAGATCGCGGCTGACGATCACCAGTGTCCCGTCGCGCCCGCCGGCCTTGAGGCTCGCGAGCTTCATCGGGCCTTCTTCGCCGACTCGCCCTGCCAGCTTTCGACATAGCCGGCCCATTCCGCGCCGGCCATCAGCGGGCCGGGATCCAGCGCATCACGGGCATCGATCATGACAGCATATTCGTCGGTGCTGGCGCGCTTGGGCGTCAGCATGCCGGCCAGCGCCTTGGGGTGCGGCCCATGGGTAAAGCCGCAGGGATGGAAGGTCAGCATGCCCGGGCGGATGTTGTCGCGGCTGAAGAAATCGCCGGCGTGGTAGAAGATCACCTCGTCGAAATCGTCGTTGTTGTGGAAGAACGGCACCTTGAGGGCGCCCGGATCGGATTCGAAGGGCCGGGGCGCGAAGGTGCAGACGACGAAACGATCGGCGACGAAGGTCGTATGGGCCGAGGGCGGCAGATGATAACGGTGGCTCATCAGCGGCCGGATATCGGCGATGTTGAGGCGCACCGGCGCCAGATCGCCATGCCAGCCCACGGCATCCAGCGGATTGAAGGGGTAGGTCACCGTCGAGATCTGCTCGCGGCGCTTCACCTTGACCTGCCAGGGGCTCTCGGTCTGCTGGGCGCGGAATTGATCGTCGATCTGGGGCAGGTCGAGCACGGCCGGATCGAAGATCGCATGCTGGCCGACCAGGCCCTTCTCCGGCAGGCGATAGGAGCCGTTGGTCGCCTCGATCAACAGCAGAGCCATGGGCTCGGCCACATCGATGCGCCACATGGTGGAGCGCGGCAGCATGACGTAATCGCCGGCCTTTACCGCGAGATGGCCGTAGTCGCAGAAGAGATCGCCCCGACCCTGGTGGATGAAGAGCAGCTCATCGCCATCGGCATTGCGGACCAGGAACTCCATCGCCCCTGCCGTCTGCCACCAGCTGAGCTTCACCTGGGCATTGCCCAGCACCAGCGGCGCCTCCCAGGGCGAAGCCGGAGCGCCGGCAAGCCGCGTCAGATCGAAGGCGCGCGGCCGTAAGGGCCCCTCCCAGCTCGTCCAGCCCGTGGGCGGATGGCGGTGGTACATATGGGTGGCGGGGCCGAAGAAGCCCTCCTTCCCCAGCTCGCGCTCGAAGCTGCCCGCCGGCAGATCGGCATGGGCCTGGCGCGAGAACTCGCCGGCGCGTTGCGGCAGGGAAATCCAGCGGCGGCTCATCCAACCCTCCTATTTGGCTCGTTTGGCTTCGGGCTCCAGCACCCCACTTAGTACGCCCCTGGCGATTTGGTCCTGCTCGATGGATTCGAACAGGGCGCGGAAATTGCCCTCACCGAATCCCTCATCGCCCTTGCGCTGGATGATCTCGAAGAAGATGGGGCCGATCACCGTCTGGGTGAAGATCTGCAGAAGCAGGCCGCCGCCCGGCGCCCCGTCCAGCAGCAGGCCATTGGCCGCCAGCCGCGCCACATCCTCGCCGTGGCCCGGCAGGCGCCTCGCCAGATTGGCGTAGTAGGTGGCGGGCGGCGGGGCCATGAAGCGCACGCGCTGCCCGGCAAGCCCCTCGACCGTGGCGTAGATATCCCCGGTCCCCAGCGCGATATGCTGGATGCCCTCGCCGTGATAGGCGGCGAGATATTCCTCGATCTGGCTCTTGTCGTCGGAAGATTCATTGATGGGGATGCGGATCTTGCCGCAGGGGCTGGTCATGGCGCGGCTCTTCAGCCCCGTCAGCTTGCCCTCGATGTCGAAATAGCGGATCTCGCGGAACTCGAAGAGGCGGGCGTAGAAGTCGGACCAGACATCCATGCGCCCGCGATGCACGTTATGCGTCAGATGGTCGATATAGGAGAGGCCGAGGCCCTGGGGGCTGGGCAGCGGATTGATACTCCCCTCCAGGGCGACGAAATCGACATCGTAGATCGAGCCGCGCGGACCGTAGCGGTCGACCAGATAGATCAGGCTGCCGCCGATGCCCTCGATGGCCGGGATGTTGAGCTCCATCGGCCCGGTCTTCTGCGGCACCGGCCGGGCGCCGAGCGCCACCGCGCGCTTGAAGGCGGCGCCGGCATCCTTGACCCGGAAGGCCATGGCGCAGGCGCTGGGTCCATGAACCCGGGCGAAGGATTGGCCGAAGCTGTCAGGCTCGGCATTGATGATGAAATTGATGTCCCCCTGGCGATAGAGGGTCACCTGCTTGGCGCGATGGCGGGCCACGGCGCGAAAGCCGAGGCTCTCGAAGAGACGGCCCAGCGCGGCGGGATCGGGGGCCGTGTATTCGACGAACTCGAAGCCATCGGTGCCCATGGGGTTGGGCCATTCCTTCGGCGCGACGGGGGATTCGGCCATGGCGGAGCCTCCGGAGATTGCGGTTTGGGATGAGCTTATGCTTGATCTCTCGGCATTTCCTTGCGATCTATGGCCCTGGGCAATCAGATACCGGCATTTTCTGCTGGATGTGACCGATATGCAGGCATGATATGACCGAGACCTCCCTCGATCCCGCCGATCTCAGGATCCTGAGCGTACTCCAGAAAGAAGGCCGGATCGCCAATGTCGATCTCGCCGAGCGGGTCGGCCTCTCCCCCTCTCCGTGCCTCCGCCGCACCAAGCAGCTCGAGGCCAGCGGCGCCATCCGCGGCTATGTCGCCCGGCTCGACCGCAAGCATCTGGGCTTCGGCGTCGAGGCCTTCGTCCAGGTCAGCCTGGAGCGCCACCAGGACCGCTTCGACAAGGCTTTCCGCGAGGCGGTGCTGAGCCATCCCGAGATCGTCGGCTGCTATGTCATGACCGGCGAGATGGATTATCTCCTGCATGTCCTTGCCCGCGACCTGGAGGCCTATGGCCGCTTCACCCTCGATGTCCTGTTGAAGATGCCGGGCGTCAAGGATGTGAAGTCCAGCCTGGCGCTGGAGGTGGTGAAGGATTCGACGGCGCTGCCGCTGACGGCGGCCCAGGGGGGATAACCAGGGGAGAATGACATGACAGACTCCGATCTTGCCGAAATCCCCGCCCGCGGCGGCGCCGCGGTCGAGCTCGCCGCCGGCGAGGCCATCAGGCTCGTCAACAGCTTCGGCAACCAGGTCGTCGACACCTGGGCGCTGAACCGGCGCGACATCACCGAATATCTCTCCGTCGAGCACACGCGCCGCATGCTGTTCAATCTCTTCCCCCGCCAGGGCGACAGGCTGTTCAGCAACCGGCGGACCCCGATGCTGCTGCTCGAGCGGGATTCCTCCGGCGTTCAGCACGACATGCTCTTCGCCTGCTGCGACCCCTGGCTCTATCGGCATTATGGCTGCGCCGACGGCCATGCGAACTGCCGCGACAACTTCCTGGCCGCGCTCGGAGAGATCGGCGTCGAGACGGCCCATGTACCCAATCCGCTCAATCTCTGGATGAACATTCCGGTCACGGAGAACAGCAAGCTCGCGATCGAACCGCCCGCCAGCCGCGCCGGCGATTTCGTGGTGCTGCGGGCCTTGATCGACTGCATCGTCGTCTTCTCCGCCTGCCCCATGGACGTCACCCCCATCAACGGCCCCGACTGCACGCCCAAGCCGGTCCATTACGCAAGGGTGCCGGCGCGGTAGGCCGCGCGCGAGGTTGCCGGCGTCCCATCTCGCCCGCTCCGTCTGGCAAGCTTCGCTCTCTCAGCCATCGCGCCCGGCCTCACCCCACGGCTGCACGGTTGCCGCCGGCAAGCCCCTCTCTCTCCAGCGTCATGGTCGGCGCGTGAGGCTTGCCCCCGCGAAGGCGGGGGCCGACCATCCACGAGTTTGCCTGCGGCAGGCCGCGTGCTTCGGGCCCCTTTTATCGCTAGCGGCCGCTCCTATTCTCGTCATGCTCGGGCTTGTCCCGAGCATCCACGTCTTAGCGCCGCCTCGCTCCTGGCAATGGAGAAAAGAGGCTCGAAAGACATAGCTTGTAGCTCACAAACTCGTGGATGGTCGGCCTCCGCCGACCATGACGGTGAACAGAGCGAGGGCGAGGCTTGCGGCCCCACAAGTGGTGCGCAGGGACACCCCGGCAGCAGTTGTGGCGCATTGCGAGGGTTGCTAGCCTAGGCACCTGTCCCCTGGGGAGGGTCCATGCTTCAAGGCATCATGACCCTGTGGTTCGTGCAGGCGATCCTCTTCGCCGCCTTCGTGGCGGTGGACAGCCGCTGGACGCCGGAATCACCAGTCCTGAAATGGGGTTTCATCATCGTCACCCTCTATTCCGGACCGATCGGGCTGCTGCTCTGGCTGCTGGCCTGCCGCGAGCCCTTGCCGGGGCTGCATGAGCGCTATGTCGCCGCCCGCTGGCGCCAGGTCGTGGGCTCGACCATGCATTGCGTGGCGGGCGATGGGATCGGCATCCTCGGCCGCCGTCGTCGCCTCGCTGCTGAAGCTGCCGGGACCGGTGGAGGCGGCCTTCGAATATGCCGCCGGCTTCCTCTTCGGCTGGATGATCTTCCAGGCGCTATTCATGCGCGACATGATGGGCGGCTCCTATCCCAAGGCTCTCGCCGTCACCTTCTACGCCGAGCTCGTCTCCATGAACGGAGTCATGGCCGGCATGATGATCGTCACC
>DATHQQ010000387.1:0-11016 GCA_035482595.1 Verrucomicrobiia bacterium | reverse complement strand
AACGGACCGGCGCCGGCGCGGCGGCCCCGCCGACCGTCTATCGCGCGCTCGACTTCCTCATCGCCCAGGGCCTGGTCCACCGGCTGGAATCCCTGAACGCCTATATCGGCTGCCCCCAGCCCGAGGAGAGCCACGCCAGCCAGTTCCTCATCTGCACGGGATGCGGCGAGGTCACGGAGATCGAAGGCAGCGAGATCGCCGCCAGCGCCCGTGAGCAGGCCGCCGCGCGCGGCTTCAGCTTGGACCGCCTGACCATCGAGCTCGCCGGCCGCTGCCCGCATTGCGTCTTCCCCCCTCGCCCCCCGAAAGGGGGAGAGGGGAATAGAGGTAGAGGCGAATAGATCTCAGCGCTTGAGCACGGCCTCGATCATCGGGCGGTAATGCGCGAAATCCGGGGTCGCGAGATCCGTGCGCTTGGCGAGATCGTCCCAGCGGCGCAGGCGCACCGCGGCTTCGGCGAAGGGCTCGGCGGCGAAGCGGGCGACTTCGCGTGGCGACATGGGGCCGCCCTGGAGCTCGAGGCTCTGGATCGAGGCGGCCGATAGCTCGCCGAAATATCCCGGCTCGGTGGCGCAGAGATAGCGCTTGGCGGCCACATGCAGGCGCACGGGCTCGCTGACCGCGGGCGGGAAATGCTGCGACAGCCAGGCCGAGGCGATGGATTCATGCTGGGTATCGACGCCCTGGTCGGCAATATCCTCCGGCAGCTCATGCAGGAGATGGCCGATGTCATGCAGCAGGGCCGCGACCACGAGGGCCGTCCCCGCCTCCTCCTGCTCCGCGAGCAGCGCGGCTTGCAGTCCGTGGGCGTTCATGGACACGCCCTCGCCATAGCTCATCTCGCCCTTGCGCTCGTAGAGCGACAGGATTTCACCCACTAAATCACCTTTGAGCAGATCGCTCATGCCACGCTCCGCTGCAGCACCCGGCGCCGGCTCTCGACACCGTCCTTGTCCACATAGCAGCCCTGGAGATGGCGCCGTCCGAGATTGGGATCGAAGGCGGTGCGCCCATGGAGCGCCCGGTTGTTCTCCATGATGAGGAGATCCCCCGGCGACAGGCGCAGCCGCAGCTCCCCCGCCGGCTCGCGCAGGATGGCGGCGAAGCGGCGATAGGCGCGATACCAGGGCAGGATCTCCGCCTCCGGCACGTCCAGCGCGCTCATGGAGCGGTTGTTGAAATGGACCGAGACGACATGGCCCTCGAAATCCGTGGCGATGACGGGGGTGGCCGCCTGCAGATCCGCGGTGGCATCGGCGAAATGGAAGGAGAGCGGCAGGCGCGCCAGCACCGCGAAATCCTCGGGATGGCGCCGCCGGAGTTCTTCCGCCGCGCGGAAGCCGTCCACCAGCATCGTCTCGCCCCCCGGCGCGTCGGACTCCAGGCAATGGAGAAGCTGCAGCCCCGGGGTCGGATCGCGATAGGGATTGTCGGTATGGACGCCGAGGCCAACGGCCGTGAAGGCAAGATTATTGGGATTGGGCAAGGAGACCACGTCGAACAGCCGGCCGTAGTTGGTCACCCGCACATGGCCGAGGCGATCGCCCACCGCCGCCACCTGCCCTTTCTCGACCGGAACTCGATTCAGCAAGGCGAAGCCGTAATGCGCCAGCCCCTGCAGCAGGTGGAGCTCGACAGCGGGATCCGCGAGCACCGCAGGCCAATCGGCGCGCGGCAGGTCATTGGCGATCTCCGCCCCCCAGAGCCGAAGCTCAGGCCGGCGCTTGCCCCGTCCCGCGGGCGAGAGGTCATGGGCCGCCAGCCAGCCGGCGGCATAGCGGCTCTCATGCCGCTCCTCCGCCCAGGAGATCGTCACGTCGTCGCCCTCGAGCGAGGCGGCGGCGGCCTTGGGCTCCGCCGGCAGATCGAGGGCGTCGAAGAGGCGCTGGCCGTTGCGCGGATCGCGACAGCGCGGGCAGCGGCAATTGTCGCGCAGCCAGAGGAAAGGAAAGCGGCTCTCGCCACCCGCCTTCCAGGCGACGGCCAAAGCCGTCCCCGTCGTGTCGATCCGCTGGATCATGGCATCACACCTTCATTCGGGCACTGGTGGGGTCGTAGAGAGGCCTGAGGCTGGCCTTCGCCGCGAAGCGTCTGAGGCCGACATCGATCTCCCATTTGCCGGCGCCGACGTAATCGGCATCCACCCCGCCCTCGTGGTGGACATAGCCCATGGCAATGGCGCGGCCGAGATGATGCCCATAAGCGGCCGAGCTGGTATGGCCCACCAGCGCGCCGTCCCGGTAGATAGGCTCATTGTGATAGAGCAGCGGCTCCGGGTCCTCGAGGGCGAATTGCAGGAGGCGCTTGGCCAGTTTCTTTTCCGCCTTCTGCTTCAGCAGGGCGTCCCGGCCGACGAAATCGGCGTTCTTGTCGAAGGCGACGGCGAAGCCGAGACCCGCCTCCAGGGGCGTATCCTCATCGGTGATGTCGTGGCCCCAATGGCGATAGGCCTTCTCGATGCGCAGGCTGTCCATGGCATGCATGCCGCCGAGCTTGAGGCCATGAGGCTCGCCGTGGGCCAGCAGCGTGTCGAAGAGGCCCGTGGCGAATTCGCTGGGAACATAGAGCTCCCAGCCCAGCTCGCCCATATAGCTGATCCGGGTGGCGCGGAGCCGGACATTGCCGATGGTGATCTCCCGCGAGGCCCCGAAGGGAAAGGCCTCGTTGCCGAGATCGGTATCCGAGAGTGGCTGCAGCAAGGCCCGGCTGTTCGGGCCCATGACGCCCAGCACCGCCTGGCTGTTGGTCACGTCGTCGATGAGAACCCGCGCGTCGGGCGCAACATTGCGCCTCAGCCAATGGAGATCGCGCCCGGCGGTCGCCGCCGCCGTCACCACCATGTAGGACTCATCGGCCAGGCGGGTGACGGTGAGATCGGCCTCGATGCCCCCGCGCGGGTTCAGCCATTGGGTATAGACCGCACGGCCGGGCGCGACGGCGACATCGGCGGCTGAGATGCGCTGCAGCTCGCGCTCGGCATCGGCGCCCCGAACCAGGAATTTCGCAAAGGTCGATTGATCGAAGATGGCGACCTTCTCGCGGGTCGCCTTCACCTCGGCGGCGCTATGCGCGAACCAGTTCTGGCGCTTGAAGCTGTAGTCGTATTTCGGCGCCACGCCCTTGGGGGCGAACCAATTGGCCCGCTCCCACCCCGCCACCTCGCCGAAGCAGGCACCGTTCTCCTTGAGGCGCATATAGAGCGGCGTCAGCCGGATGCCGCGCGCGGTCTCGTACTGGCGATAGGGCCAATGCATGGCATAGAGCAACCCCAGCGCCTCGGAGACCCGGTCGTAGAGATAGGTCTTGCGGTTCTGATGCGGCGACATGCGGCGAATGTCGACATCCCAGAGATCGAAGGGCGGATGACCGCCGACGATCCATTCCGCCAGTGCCATCCCCGCGCCGCCGGCGGATTGAATGCCGATGGAGTTGAAACCGGCGGCGA
This sequence comes from Verrucomicrobiia bacterium, assembly GCA_035482595.1. Taxonomy (GTDB): domain Bacteria; phylum Pseudomonadota; class Alphaproteobacteria; order Dongiales; family Dongiaceae; genus DASXQK01. The sequence goes on along the minus strand of DATHQQ010000387.1, from coordinate 7,571 downwards.
CGAAGAAATTCTTCAGCTCCGGCGCCTCGCCCAGGAGATAGCGCTGGTCGGGGGAGAAGCTCTCCGGCCCGTTGAAGAACTTGCGAATGCCCGTCTCCCCCAGCTTGGGTACGCGGTGGATGGCGCCCTCCAGGATCGGCTGGAAATGGTCGAAATCCTCGGGCAGCTCGTCGAAGCAGAAGGAGTCAGGGATGCCGTCCATGCCCCAGGGCTTGGCCTTGGGCTCGAAGGCGCCGATGAGGAGCTTGCCGGCGTCCTCCTTGTAATAGGCGCAGGAATCCATATTGCGCATGACCGGCAAATTGGAGGGCAGATCCATGGGCTCGGTCACGACATAGAAATGTTCGGCGGCGTGGAGCGGCACGGATACGCCGGCCATGAGCCCGACCTCCCGCGCCCACATGCCGGCGCAGTTCACCACCACCTCGGCCTTGACCTCGCCCTCGGTCGTCGTGACGCCCGCGGCGCGGCCGTCACGGGTCACGATGCCGGTGACCTTGCAATCCTCGAGGATCTTGACCCCGCCCATGCGGGCCCCCTTGGCCAGGGCCATGGCGGTATCGGCCGGGTTGGTCTGGCCGTCATGGGGAAAGAAGATGGCACCGACCACATCGTCGATGTTGAGCAGCGGCCACATCTCCTGGGCCTTCTTCGGCGTGATCTCCTCCGCCTCGACCCGGAAGGCCTTGGCCATGGCGGCGCCGCGGCGGAGCTCGTCCCAGCGCTCTTCATTGGTGGCGATGGAAATGCTGCCGTTCTGTTTCAGCCCGGTCGCCTGGCCGGTCTCCTTCTCCAGCTTGGTGTAGAGCTCGAGGCTGTGGCGGGCGAGCCGGGTCAGATTTCCGCTGTAAAGCATGGCCCGCACCAGCCCCGCCGCATGCCAGGTGGTGCCGCTGGTGAGCTTCTTGCGCTCCAGGAGCAGCACGTCCTTCTTGCCCAGCTTGGCGAGGTGGTAGGCGACGGAACAGCCGATGATGCCGCCGCCGATGATGACGATCTCGGCCTGGGTCGGAAGCCTGCTCATGAGCGGAAATGTCTCCTTGAAGGTTGCGGGCGGCATGCTGGCGACCGGCGGCCGCGGTTGCAAGCCTCAAGGATCTGCTCCCTCCCCCCTTGCGGGGGAGGGTTGGGGTGGGGGGTAGCCACGTGCTCGGCAGTTGCCACGGATTGTCACACTGAGTTCAGGTTGATCCGCATCCGCGGATCCGACCCCCCACCCTAGCCCTCCCCCGCAAGGGGGGAGGGGATGAGGACGGGAATGACGGATCGAGAGAACATTCAGGGCTTCTCGCCCCGGGCGAGACGGGCCTCGATATCGTCGATGCAGGGCATGATGTCGGCGATGCTGTCGACGACGTAATGGGCGCCCGACTGGGCCAGGCGCTCAACGGCGATGGCCCGGCGCGGGGCGCGCTCGGCCTCGGAGAGCTTCTCCCAATCCGCCAAAGAGAGGCCGACCTCATTGCCGCTGATGGCGACGCCGATGGTCCACATACCGGCGCTGAGGCCCTCCTCGATCCCGGGCCGCGTGTCGTCGATCTTGACGCAGGCCTCGACGGTGGAGATTCCGAGATGGATGACGTTCTCCAGGCACATATGCGGGAAGGGCCGTCCGGCCGGCACCTCCGTCGCCGAGACGGCATGGTCGGGCTTGTAGCCCTGGCGTGCCGCGTCCTTCAGATTCACCGCCGTCATCTCTGTGGAATAGCCGGTGGTGGCGCCGATCTTGCAGCTCCGCGCCCTGAGCTTGGCGATGATGTCCAGGGTGCCGGGGATGAGCGTGGAGTAATCCGACAGGCATTGGATCTGGAGCGGGATGAAGGCCTGGTACATGCGCTCGACATCGGCATCGGTGGGCGCCTTGCCGTGCTTGGCGATCCAGCGCTGCCGCACCGGCTCCATCTGCGTGATCTTCTCGATATGGACGCGCTTATGGGCGCCCATGGGCTCGCGGGCTTCGCCGACGGTGATATCGACGCCCTCGCGCCGGAAGCCCTCGATGAAGGTGACCGCCGGGGCCAGGCAGCCGAAATCGAGGACGGTGCCCGCCCAGTCGAAGATGGCGGCCTGAAGCTTGCCGCGATAGCTGCGCCGGTAAGTGAAGGTCATTGAGGGATTCCTGGGGGTAAGAGAGAGAAAATCGGTTCAGGCGATGGCTGCGGCTTTGGCGGGGGCTCCGCTGGCCACCCCCAGTTCGCCCATCACCTCGGCGACGGCGGCGAGCGCGCCCTTCATCTCCGCCTCGCCCAGCCGGCCGATGCAGCCGATGCGGAAGCTGTCGGCGACGGTGAGCTTGCCGGGGTAGATGACATAGCCACGCTCGCGCAGCTTGTCGTAGAAGCTCTCGAAGACGAATTTCGGATCGGCCGGCATGTGGAAGGTGACGATGATCGGCGCCTGGAGCCGGTCGGGCAGCAGGGTCGCAAAGCCCAGCCTGCGCATGCCTTCGATCAGGATCCGGCAATTGTTGCGGTAGCGTGCACCGCGCCCGGCGACTCCACCCTCGGCCTCATGCTCGGCCACCGCCTGGTCGAAGGCGACGATGCAATGGATCGGCGGGGTGAAGCGCCACTGCCCGGTCTTCTCCAGGGCCTGCCACTGGTCGAAGAGATCCAGGGAGAGCGAGGGGGAATTGCCCTTGCAGGCCTCCAGCGCTTGCCTGCGGCAGATCACGAAGCCCATGCCGGGCACGCCTTCCAGGCATTTATTGGAGGAGGCCGCGACGGCGTCGAAGGCGATCTCGCGGGCATCCACGGGCAAGGCCCCGAAAGCGCTCATGGAATCGATGAGCAGGCGCCGGCCCGCGCGGGCGACCACGGCGGCGACCTCGGCGATGGGATTCAGCACGCCGGAGGTGGTCTCGCAATGGATGACGGCGACATGGGTGATGGCGGCATCGCCGGCGAGGGCCTTCTCCACGGCCGCGGGATCCACCGGCCGGTCCTCGGGCCATTCGAGGACGGCATGAGCGCGCCGGTAGTAGTCGCAGATGCGCGCGATGCGCTTGCCATAGGCGCCGTTGATCAGGATCAGCAGCTTGCCGGCGGCGGGCACAAAGCTCCCGATCATGGCCTCCACCGCGAAGGTGCCGCTACCCTGCATCGGGACGCAGACATGGGTCTCCGTACCGCCGGCCAGCGCCACCAGCTTCTCCCGCAGGCGGCGGTTGATGGCGATGAACTCGTGATCGCGCGAGCCCCAGTCGTGGAGCATGGCCTGCTTCACCGTGGCGGAGGTGGTGAGCGGACCGGGGGTCAGAAGCCAGGGGTCGCGGCGGGGGGCGGCGTCAGTCATGGGGCGGGTCCTGATTCGGGCGGTGTCGATGCCGCTCATATCAAGGCCCGAGCCAACATAAATCAAATCACTAGTTTCTATAGTTCGAATAGATGGAGCCTATGCTGGCGGCTTTCCCGTTGGTCGCGGAAGCACGGATGACACCCTTCCCACCGTCATGGCCGGGCTTGTCCCGGCCATCCACGTCATGGGGAGCCGAGAAAGCAACCGCGGGAGAGCGAGCTACCCGTTACAGCACTTAAGCGATGGCGGATTGTGGCGCGGCCCGACGTGGATGGCCAGGACTTCGCCCGGCCATGACGTTGAGAGAATGGGCACACCGACCCACCGCGCAGCCGCGGGACAAGCCCGAGCATGACGAAAAATTTAGGTAACCTTTGTCGAAGCTATAGCGAAATTGCAGCGCAGAACCTCACCGCAGCTGCAGCTCCATCAGATGGAAGTCGAAATTATTCCAGGCCTCGGCGATCTTGCCGTCTTTCCAGCGGCTGATGACCATGCCGCTGAACTTGACCGGCTTTCCCGTCCCCGCCTCATTGCCGGTCACCAGGCAGCGCACCGCCGTGCGGTCGCCGTCCTGAAGGGCGTCGGCCAACTCGATCCGCGCATTGGGGAAGCGGGCGAGGAAGGCTCTGTGGAAATCCTTGAAGGGCGCCGTGCCAACGACGTCCATGCCGTCCTGCAGGCCATGGGCGATGCAGTCCTTGGCCATCAGCTCGTCGATGACCGACTCCTGCCTTTTGTTCCAAACCTCTTCGAACCAACGATGCAGGACCGCGATGTTGTCTGCCATCCCATCCTCCCCGGTGCTGTGCTCGAGAACGATAGGCCCGAGGACTGAGGTCATCAACCGCCTGGTGCGGGTCCGCAGATTTGTAAAACGATGCGAAGGGCCACTCCCGCGGCAGAGGGACTAGCCCGATATCACCATCTTTCATCTCTAGGCGCGGCGCCCTGGCAATCCTCTTCACGCACTGACGGAGATCCTCATGGCCCATGCGGAACAATTCGACATTCTCATCCTCGGCAGCGGCGAAGCCGGCAAATACCTCGCCTGGCATATGGCGCGAGCCGGCCACCGGACGGCGGTGGTGGAGCGGCAATGGATCGGCGGCTCCTGCCCCAATATCAATTGCCTGCCCAGCAAGAACGAGATCTGGAGCGCCAAGGTCGCGGATCTCGCCCATCACGGCGCCCGTTACGGCACCATGACCGGTCCGGTCGCGGTGGACATGGCTCGCGTCCGGCAGCGCAAGCGCGAGATGGTCGACGACATGATCGAGCAGCATCTGGAGTTGTACAAGGCGAGCGGCGCCGAGCTGATCATGGGAAGCGGCCGCTTCACCGCGTCGAAAACCCTCGAGGTCGCCCTGAACGCGGGTGGGACGCGGCGGCTGACTGGCGAGAAAGTCTTTCTCAATCTCGGCACCCACGCAGCGATCCCCGATGTTCCCAGCCTCGCGGCCGCCGGACCTCTGACGAACATCGAGGCGCTGGAGCTCGACTATCTGCCATCGCATCTGATCGTGCTGGGGGGCGGCTATGTCGGGCTGGAGTTGGCCCAGGCCTATCGCCGCTTCGGCAGTGCGGTGACGGTCGTCGAGCAAGGTGCGCAGATCATGGCGCGGGAGGATCCGGACATCGCGGCGGAGATGACACGGATCCTGTCCGAAGAAGGCCTGCGCATCGTGACCGGCGCCAGGATCGGCCGGATCGAAGGCCGCTCTGGTGAGGCCGTGCGTGTCCTGCTGCGCGGGGATGCCGGCAAGGAGGAGCGCATCGAGGGCAGCGACATCCTGGTCGCCGCCGGCCGCGTGCCGAACACGAGCGGGATCGGTCTCGACCTCGCTGGGGTCGAGTTGGACGGCCGTGGCTACATCAAGGTGAACGACCGGCTGGAAACCTCCGCCCCCGAGGTCTGGGCGATGGGCGAATGCGCCGGCAGCCCGCAGTTCACCCATGTCTCCTTCGACGATTTCCGGGTCGTCCGGGACAATCTCGCCGGCAGAGCGCACAGCACGAAGGACCGGCTGATCCCCTATTGCATGTTCACCGATCCGCCCCTCGCCCGCGTCGGGCTCAGCGAGGCCGACGCCCAGCGCCAGGGCATCGCGGTGCACGTCGCGAAGCACCCCATGAAGGCCGTGCTGCGGGCCCAGACCATCGCCGAGACGCAAGGCTTCATGAAGGTGCTGACCGGCAAGGAGGACGACCGCGTCCTCGGCTTCGCCATGATCGGCGCTGAGGCCGGCGAGGTCGTGGCCACGATGCAGATGGCGATCCTGGGCGGCCTCCCTTCCACGGCGCTGGGCGACGCCATTTTCACCCATCCGACGATGGTGGAAGGGCTGACGGGACTATTCGCCAATATGCCGCGACGGTGACCGCGGTCCGGCCCCCGCCGCGGGCCGCTCAGGCGACCCGATCGCTGCTCAGCGCCGGAACGCGGTGGACCCTCGTCGGCGACCCGAACCGACGGCCGATCTCGCGCGCCTCGACCAGATAGCGCTGCCGGTTCTCGGGGCTTTGCTCCACGTCGTAGAGCACATGGGTCTCCACATCGCGAAGTCCGCAATAGCCGAGGAGGCCGACATCGATCTGGACCCGCATGGCTTCACCATAGCCGTATTTGCGATAGGTGGATTCCCGAGAGCCCGCGACCCCCAGGAGTATCACCGGCCGGTCGCGCAGCCGCCCCCGCGATAGGCCGGGCTCGAAATTATAGGCCCAGCCCTCGCTGAAGACGCGATCGAACCAGCCTTTGAGGATTGCCGGGAACGACCACCACCAGACCGGAAATACGAAGGCCAGCGCATCGGCCCGATCGACCCGGACCTGCTCGCGCCGGATTTCCTCGGGCATGGTTTCGCCGCGGAACTGCGCATAGTCCTCGGGCTGCAGGCGTGTCTCGAGACCCTCGCGATAGAGATCGGCCAGCTCCGTCGTGTGAGGCGCCGCCTCGGTCAGCCCGGCGAGGAAGGCATCCAATATGGCCCCGGTATAAGCCTGCCTCAGAGGATGCGCGTAGACGGCCAGCAAATGCATCGATTCGACCTTTGGAAAGGATCCCCGGGCCGATGCTGGCGCATGGCCCGGAAGTAGCAAGAGCCACCTCCGCGGCCTTCCTCATAGGCGCCCCGCCCTGCCATATGTAAAACTGGTGGCTATCGCAGCTCGCATAGGCGGCATCTATGAATCATGCTCAGCTCCGTGCCTTCCACGCCGTGGCCAGCGAAGGCAGCTTCACCCGGGCGGCGGCGGCCCTCCATGTGACCCAGCCGACGCTCTCCGGCCAGGTCAAGGCGCTGGAGCAAAACTTCGGCGTCCGTCTCTTCGACCGGCGCGGCCGCAAGGTCATGCCCACCGAGCTGGGCCGCGAGCTCCTGGACCTGACGCGGCGCCTCTTCGGGCTGGAGGCCGAGGCGGAGCATCTGCTCTCCGCCGCCCGGGGCCTGAGCAAGGGCCATCTTCGGATCGGCGCCGATGCGCCCTATCACGTCACCACCGCCCTCTCCGCCTTCACCCGCAAATATCCCGGCATCCAGCTCTCCCTCACCGTCGGCAATTCCGCCGAGCTCGCCCATGATCTGCTGGAGCACAAGCTCGACGTGGCGGTGCTGGCCAATATCGCGGGCGAGCCACGGTTCTTCGCCCGGCCCTTGCGCCATGACCGGCTCGTCGCCTTCGTCGCCCGGAGCCATCCCTGGGCCAAGCGCCGCCGGCTGGAGCTGGCCGAGCTCACGAGCCAGCGTCTGGTCCTGCGCGAGCAGGGTTCCGCCACGCGCCGCCTCTTCGAGACCGCCATGGCACGGCAGGGACTCGCCATCGGCGAAGTGCTGGACATGAACAGCCGCGAGGCCGTGCGGGAGACCGTCGCGGCGGGGCTGGGCGTGGGCGTGGTCTCGGCCAGCGAGTTCGGCCGGGATTCCCGGCTGAAAGCGCTTCAGCTCGTCGGCAATGATCTTGCGATGACGGAGTACATCGTCTGCCTCGCGGAGCGGCGCGAGCTCAGGCTGGTGCGGGCGTTCCTGGAGATCGTGGGGACGAAGGCGGCGCTGTAATGTTCCGCCTGTGTTACTCCCTCAGTGGTCATGGCCGTATTCGTGCCATGGCCCCCCGTGGGCGCCGCTTCGCTTTTCAGGGCTGGGGCCGGCGGATCTGCCGAGGTGCCGGCTTGACAGAATCCATCAACTGGTCTGATGTCAGGACAGTTCAGTAGCAGGGGGAGGCATGGCGGCGATTTCGGAAGCACGCGCGCTGGGGCCCTTGCCCGCCGT
>DATHQQ010000386.1:0-15040 GCA_035482595.1 Verrucomicrobiia bacterium | reverse complement strand
CGATCCTGCAGCGCTGCCATGCGCTTCTCTGCCCGACGATGGCACATCCCGCCCCCAAGGTCGGCGGCAAGGACACGGAATACGACTGGGTCGACGAGAAGGGCCGCTTCCACGGCCTCGACATCACCTCGGTCTTCAATTTCGTCAGCCAATGCCCGGCACTCTCGGTGCCCGCGGGAATGACGGCGGAAGGCCTGCCCATCGGGCTGCAGATCGTCGCCCGGCGTGGCGAGGATCTGCCCGCCCTTGCCATCGGCAAGGCGCTGGAGATCGTGCGGCCTTGGGCCCAGCGCCGCCCGCCGATCTAAGAACAAAAGCCCGATCCAAGGATAAGAGCCTGGGGGATTCGATGACCGAGCCGCTTCGCCGCCGCACCGGCGGCCAGATCCTGATCGATCAGCTGAAGATCCACGGGGTCGACCTGGCCTTCGGCGTGCCGGGCGAGAGCTATCTGGCCGCCCTCGACGCGCTGTTCGAGGCCCGCAACCAGATCCGCTTCCTCATCTGCCGGCAGGAGGGCGGTGCCTGCAACATGGCCGAGGCCTATGGCAAGCTGACGGGCCGCCCCGGCATCTGCTTCGTCACCCGCGGCCCCGGCGCCACGAATGCCTCCATCGGGCTGCATACCGCCTTCCAGGATTCGACGCCGCTCATCCTGCTGATCGGCCAGGTCGCCCGCGACCAGACCGAGCGCGAGGCCTTCCAGGAGATCGACTTCCGCCGCATGTTCGGGCCGGTCACCAAATGGGTGGCGGAGATCGACGACGCGCGGCGCATCCCCGAGCTGCTGAGCCAGGCCTTCCACCGCGCCACCTCGGGCCGGCCGGGACCGGTGGCGCTGGCTCTGCCGGAGGACATGTTGACCGACGTCGTCGAAGTGGCCGATGCCGGGCCCTATCACCCGATCCAGGCCGAGGCCGGCCCTCAGAACATGGCGCGGTTGCGCGAGCTTCTCGCCGGGGCCAAGCGGCCGCTGGTGATCCTGGGCGGCGGCGGATGGTCGGCCAAGGCCTGCGCGGATATCGCCGCCTTCGCCGAGGCCAACAACCTGCCGATCACCAATTCATTCCGCTGCCAGGATCTGCTCGACAATCAGCATGCCAACTATGTCGGCGATGTCGGCATCGGCATCAATCCGAAGCTGGCCGAGCGGGTGCGCCAGGCCGATGTGCTGCTGGTGGTTGGCGCGCGGTTGGGCGAGATGACCACCGGTGGCTATACGCTGATCGATCTCCCGGTGCCCCGCCAGACTTTGGTCCATGTCCATCCCGGGGTGGAGGAACTCGGCCGCGTCTACCAGCCGGCACTCGCCATCAACGCCGGCATGGCGCAGTTCGCCGCGGCGGCACGTGCCATGGCGCCGGTCGATTCCACGGCCTGGCAGGCTGCGACCAAGACGGCGCGCGCCGAATATCTGGCCTATGGCGAGCCGCCCCAAAGCCCGGGTCCGGTGCAGCTCGGCGAGATCGTCACATATCTGCGCGAGCATCTGCCGCGCAACGCGATCCTCACCAACGGCGCCGGCAATTACGCGACCTGGCTGCACCGCTTCTACAGCTATGGCGGCTTCCGCACCCAGCTGGCGCCGACCAGCGGGGCCATGGGCTATGGCGTGCCCGCCGCCGTGGCCGCCAAGGCGGTTCATCCCGATCGGGTCGTCGTCTCCTGGAACGGCGACGGCTGCTTCATGATGAACGGGCAGGAGCTGGCGACCGCCGTGCAATACGCCCTGCCCATCATCTTCGTCGTGGTCAACAACGGCATGTACGGCACCATCCGCATGCATCAGGAGCGCACCTACCCCGAGCGCGTGCTGGGCACCGAGCTGGTCAATCCGGATTTCGCTGCCCTCGCCCGGGCCTATGGCGCCCATGGCGAGCTGGTGGTGAAGACCGAGGAATTCGGGCCGATCTTCGATCGCGCCATGGCCGCCGGCAAGCCGACCTTGATCGAGATCCGGATCGATCCCGAGGCCCTGACGATCCGCCAGACCCTCACCCAGATTCGTGCCGCCGCCCTCGAGAGCCGGGCGAAAGCCAAGCCGATATAGCGAGCAAGGCGAAACGGGCGAGCAGGGCTGCCTCCAGGAGCAGGCGTCCTGCGAGCCCGACGCCCTGCTTGCGGAAGTAGCGGCGAAAGCCCCGGGTCTTGTGCGCTTCGATGAAGAGATGCGTCGCTTCGCTGGAGCTGCGCCCGTGCTGCAGCCGCAGCGCCGGCACCAGCCAGACCTCGCCGCCGGCTCTGCGAAAACGGGCGCAGAGGTCGAGATCCTCCACATGCAGGAAATAGCCGCTGTCGAGGCCGCCCAGCGCCCAGTAATTCTCCCGGGTCAGGAACATGGCCGCACCGCTGATGGCGGGGACGGCGGTGGTCTCGGTGGGCAGCGGCCCCTCGATCTCGATCCGCGGCCAGCCGGGCATCAGACGATAGAGGCGCAGGGCTTCGCCGAGGAGACCGGCCAGGCTCGGCAGATTGCGCCGGGTCGCGCGCTGCACCTCACCGGCTGAATCCACCATCACCGCGCCGAGCAGCGCAGGTGCAGGGCGGCGCCGCAGCTCCTCGCGCAGCAGCCCCGCCCCGCCCGGCGGCAGCAGGCAGTCCGGATTGAGCAGCAGCAGGAACTCGGAATCGATATGACGCGCGGCCAGATTGCAACCGCCTGCGAAGCCGATATTGCCCTGCCCTTCGATGACGCTGAGCCGCGGCTCCTCGGCCGCGCGCCGGGCGAGCATGGCGCGCGGTTCCGGCGGATTGCCGTTGTCGACCACGACGACGCGCTCGACGGCAGGATCGGCCAGCGCGGCATCGATCGCCGGCATCAATAGCGGCCCGGTATTGTAGCTGACGATGGCGACGCCGACACCGCCGTCGGCGGTAGCAGGCTTCAGCGTCACCACATCTTCGGTCGGGCGCAGAAAAGGCCGGCGCCGCAGCGGGGCGAGCGGCGCCAGGCGGATCACCGGCCAGGGCGAGCCCCGCCGTCCGCGCTGGATCAGCCGCCGCTTGCGCCAGGCGCCGCCGAGCCCACGAATCCCGTCGCCCAGCGCGCGCAAGGAGACACGCGCCTCGCCCAGCAGGATCGCGCGCAGCGTCATGACCAAAGTGATCAAGCCATGGATGGGCGCCAGCAGCCAGAAGGCGGGGCCCGGCATCACCTTGACGAAGAGCCAGAGGCGATTGCGCATCCCGTGATAGAGCGCGAAATCGCTGCGCCTTCCGCCGCTCGCCCCGCCGACATGGCGCACGACGGCATTGGCGAGCTGGATCGAGCGAAGGCCTGCGAGACGAAGCCGGAATCCCAGATCGACATCCTCGCCATAGCAGAAGAAATCCTCATCGAAACCGCCGAGCGCCGCGACAGCGTCGCGGCGATAGACGGCAGCCGCCGCGCAGGGCGAGATGATCTCGCCCTCGCCGCGCTGATGCGCGAGAGGCTGGCCGAAGCCGCCGCGCCAGAGCAGTCCGGTGGCATGATAGACATCGCCCGCACCGTCCAGCCGGCCGGGGGAAGCGGCATCGATCTGCAAGGAGCCGAAGGCGCCGGCCTCGGGGTAGCGCTCGATCCCGAGTGCCACCTGCTCGAGCCAGTCCGGCTCGGCGAAGGCATCGGGATTGAGGGCCGCGACCCAGGGCGAGGTCGCAAGGGCGAAGGCATGGTTGTTGCCCGCCGCGAAGCCCGTGTTGCGATCGAGGCGGATGGCCTGCCACCCCGCCGGCAGCCCATCGAGCGCCTTGACCGAACCATCCGTCGAGGCGTTGTCGACGACGATCACCGTGAAATCGCGGAAGCGCTGGGCCTGCAGCGCCTGAAGGCACCGCGCCAGGCAGCCGCCGCTGTTGTAGTTGACGATGACCACGGTGAAGAAGGGAGGCAAGGGCGCGACCGGTCCTGGGAAAGCCGCAGCGATTCGGCTCGGTGCGGGTCCCTAAAGCAACAGATTTTCCGATCTGCGCCCGGTCCGCTGCGGCGAATCGACGCGCGAAGATCGGTACTCCCCGGCAGCCCGACCTGTTTCTACAGGGAATCTACAGGCAGTCCTCCATGCCGATCCTAGATTTATGGTATATACGTAAAAAGCGTATTCGTCAAACGCCGATGTCGCGGCTCGCGAGCGAGCACCGCTTGACAGCCCGGCCCTGCCGGGCGACACCGCGGGCCGGCAGGGCCCTGTTGCAGAAAATCGGACAGCGAATCGCTTACATCTTCCAGGCGGCCGGCATCGCCTTCGGCTTTGCCTTGGTACGCCTGCTGCCCGTCGATTGGGCCTCGGCGCTGGGCGGGCATATCGCGCGAACCTTCGGGCCGCGCCTCGGCGTCAGCAAGGTCGGCCGGCGCAATCTGGCCGCCGCCTTCCCCGAGAAGACACCGGCGGAGATCGAGAAGATCCTGCTGGGGGTCTGGGACAATCTCGGGCGCACCGGCGCCGAATATTCCCAGCTCGACCGCATCTTCGATACTTCGGAAGACGGACCAATCAGCGGCGGGCGCATCCAGGTCGAGGGCGTCGAGCATTTCGTCGGGCTGCGCGAGGACGGTAAGCCCGCTTTGCTCTTCACCGCCCATTGCGGCAATTGGGAGCTGCTGCCCATCGGGGCGGTGCGCCACGGCCTGCCGGTCGTGATCTTCTTCCGCCCGCCCAACAACCCCTTCGCCGCGCAGCTCGTCCGGCGCATCCGCCGCCGCACCATGGGCCGGATGCTGCCCAGCGGGCTTCTGGGCACGATCGCCGCCCGGGAGGCCCTGACCCAGGGGGAGCATCTGGGCATGCTCGTCGACCAGCATCATGGCCTGGGCCAGCCGATCCCCTTCTTCGGCCGCCCGGCCCGTACCGCCATGACCTTGGCCAAGCTCGCCCGGCAGTTCCGCTGCCCGGTCCATGGCGCCTTCGTCGAGCGGCTGGGCGGCGCCCGCTTCCGCATGACCCTGCTGCCGGCGCTGGAGCTCACCTGGACGGAGGACGCCGAGGCGGATTACCGGGCGGCCATGACCCAGGTGAACAAGACCATCGAGGACTGGGTCAAGGCCCATCCCGACCAATGGCTATGGCTGCATCGGCGCTGGAGATGAGGGAACCTCGCCGCTCGACCCCGGCAGCCATTGGTTTTATGAAAGATTTTCCAGATACTTAACAATCATTGCGATTTTGCGGGGATACGCCTAAATTCCCGCGCGATTCGCCCCGGGCACCCTGCGGTAAGGGAACATGCAAGAAACCTTCAATGCTGTCGCCGATATCATTTCAGAGACCTGCAACATTGACCGGGAGAAGATCCGGCCGGAGTCGCATACGATCAATGACCTCGGCATCGATAGTCTCGACTTCCTCGACGTGACCTTCGCCATCGACAAGCGCTTCGGCATCAAGATGCCGATCGAGAAGTGGATGCAGGACATCAACGAAGGGAAGGGCTCGGTCGACGACTACTTCATCCTCAACAATCTCTGCTCGCGGATCGAAGAGCTGAGGGCCGCCAAGCCGGCCTGAACGATCGCCGGCATGCGCCTCGAATACTTCCAGCTCATCGACCGTGTCGAGGCCGTTGATCCCACGGCCGGAACCATTCGCGCCAGCGCCCAGGTGCCGGTGCAATCGACGATCTTCGAAGGCCATTTTCCGGGCTATCCCATCCTGCCCGGCGTTCTGATGATCGAAAGCATGGCCCAGACCGGGGGCAATCTGATCCTGGTTTTGGAGAATTTCGCCCGCATGCCCTTCCTGGCCCAGGTCGAACAGGCGAAGCTGCGCCGCTTCGTGGAGCCGGGAACGGCCCTGACCATCACCGCGAAGCTGGTGCATCTGGGCTCCGGCTATGCGGTGACGCAAGGCAGGGTCGAGAGCGAGGCCGGGCTGGTGGCCGAAGCCGGCATCCGGTTCCGTACCCTGCCCTTTCCCAGCGAGGCGATGCGCGAGCTCATGCTGGAGCATGCGCGGCGTCTCGGCCTCGAACCGCCGATGCGGGCCTAAGCCGAGGGCGAGCTTGACCGGACCACTGGAGTGGAGTGCGCGTCCTGATGAAGCGTGACGTCTGGATAACCGGTTGCGGCTTGATCTCGGCCCTGGGCGAAGGCCGGGCGGCCAATTGGGCGACCCTCAACGATCCCGCCGCCTGGCCGGCGCGGATGGACAGCCAGAAGCTGGCGCCCCACACCATCCATCCCATGGTGCCCCTCGAGCTCGGCCGCTACATCCCGCGGCCGGGCGACCAGCGCGCCATGGGGCCGCTGATGCACTACGGCTGCTACGCCGCGGGCATGGCGCTGGCGGAAGCGGGGGTGGCGGGCAATCAGGAGCTGCTGGCGCGCACCCATATGATCGTGGCCGCCCCCGGCGGCGAACGCGACCTTGCCGTGGACGAGCAGATCCTCGCGGCCCGGCTGACCAAGCCCAACAACGTCGGCTGGCTCAACGAGATGATGCTGACCGGCCTGCGCCCGACCCTGTTCCTGGCCCAGCTGCCGAATCTCTTCGCCGGCAATATCTCCATCGTCCATGGCGTCTCGGGCTCGAGCCGGACCTTCATGGGCGAGGAATCCGCCGGGGTCGATGCGGTGCGCATCGCCTGGGAGAAGATCGCCGCCGGCCAGGGCGATCTCTTCCTGGTGGGCGGCGCCTTTTCGGCCGACCGGCCGGAGATGCTGCTGATGTTCGAGCCCTACGGGCTGCTGCGCCAGACGCCGGTGCCCGATCTCTGGCACCGGCCGCGGGCGGGGATGACCTTGGGCAGCGTCGGCGCCTTCCTGGTCATGGAGGCGCCCGAGCATGCCGAAGCCCGCGGGATCAAGCCGCTCGCCAGGCTGAGCGCCGTCCGCGCGGCCCATTCCAATCGCGCAGCCGGAGCCGCGACCGCCAAGGCGGCGGAGCAATGGGCCGGGATCGCCGATCTCGCCGGCGGCAAGGCGCCGCCGGTGCTGAGCGGGGCCTGCGGCGGCGCGCCCATCACCGCCGAGGAGCATGAGTTCCTCGCCGGCCTGCCGGGGGCGCCCAGCGTCCGCGGCACGGCAGGGGCGCTCGGCCACAGCATGGAAGCCTCTTTCCTTGCCAATCTCGGACTTGCTATCACATCTCTGGAGCAAGGCCGCCTCTTCGGCCCGCTGGCGCCGGAAGAGCCGATCGAGACCCGCGGCGGGGATGACGCCGAGAAGATTCTTGTCACCAGCTGGGGCCACTATCGCGGCGAGGCCCTGGCCATGATAGAGAGGATTGTATGACGGGCAGCACATCCGGCAAGCCGATCGCCGTCACGGGCATCGGGATTCTGACCTCGCTCGGCGAGGGCAAGGCGGAGAACTGGCGCCGGCTTTCCGCCGGTGAATCCGGCATCCATCGCCTGACGCGCTTTCCCATCGAGAGCCTGCGCACCACCATCGGCGGCTCGGTCGATTATCTGCCGCTCGATCCCCTGGATACCTCCAATTTCAGCTTCGAGATGGCGCGCCGCGCCGCCCAAGAGGCGATCGAGGAGAGCGGCGTCGGCAGCCCCGGCGCCTTCCCCGGCGAGATGTTCCTGGCTGCCCCGCCCATCGACCTCGAATGGTCGCGGCGCATGGGTCTGGCGGACCGCGGCGGGGCCACCCGCTATCCCGAGATCCTGGACATCGCCACCGAGGATTCGGAGGAGATCCACCTCGCCACCATCAACGGCGGCATCGCCGCCCGGCTGATGGCGGAGTTCGGGCCGCAAGGCTCGCCCATCACCCTCTCCACCGCCTGCGCCTCCGGCGCCTCGGCGATCCAGCTCGGCGTCGAGGCCATCCGGCGCGGCGCCTGCGATACCGCGCTCTGCATCGGCACCGACGGCTCGATCCAGCCCGAGGCGCTGATCCGATTCTCCCTGCTTTCCGCCCTCTCCATGGCCAATGAGGACCCCTCCAAGGCGGCCAAGCCCTTCTCCAAGAACCGGGACGGCTTCGTCATGGCCGAGGGGGCGGCCGCCCTCGTGCTCGAGGATCCCGACAAGGCGCGCGACCGCGGCGCCAAGATCCTCGCCTATATCCTGGGCTGCGGCGAGGCGGCGGATACCTTCCACCGCACCCGCAGCAATCCGAGCGGGGCCGCCATGGTGCGCTGCATGCGCGAGGCGCTGTTCGATGCGGGGCTCGCCATCGAGGATGTGGACTACATCAACGCCCATGGCACGGGCACGCCGGAGAACGACAAGATGGAATCCTTCGGGATCCAGCAGCTCTTCGGCGACCGCGCCACTCAGATCCCCATCAGCTCCAACAAATCCATGATCGGCCATACGCTGACGGCGGCGGGGGCGGTGGAGGCTGCCTTCTCCATCCTCACCCTCAACAACCAGCTGCTGCCGCCGACGATCAATCACCATCAGCCGGACCCGAGCATTCCCCTGGACGTCGTCCCCAACAAGGCGCGGCCGGCCAAGCCGCGCACGGTGCTGTCCAACTCCTTCGGCTTCGGCGGCCAGAACGTCAGCCTTCTGGTCGGCGCCGCCTGACGCGTCGGTTCTCTAACCTGACCCTCCTCCAATTTGGAGGAGGGTCTTTCATTGGTGATCCATGCAAGCCCTCCGCCTGATCGAAGATGGCCGCCTCCAGCTGGAGGATCTGCCCGAGCCCCCCGCCCCCGCCCCCGGCGAGGTGGTGGTGCGGATGAAGGCCGTGGCCCTCAACCACATCGATCTCTGGGGCTTCCGCGGCATGGCCTTCGCCAAGCGCAAGCTTCCCATCGTGGTCGGCGTCGAGGGCGCGGGCGAGATCGCCGCGGTCGGCGAAGGCGTGACCAACCGTCGCCCGGGGGATCCGGTCGCGATCTATGCCGGCATGTTCTGCGGCCATTGCGGCCCCTGCCGGCGCGGGCAGGAGAATCTCTGCGAGAACATCGCCGACGGCGGCATCATGGGCTTCCATCGCGACGGGGTCGCGGCGCAATACGTGCGCATCCCCGTCCGCCAGACGGTGCCGGTTCCGACCGGCGTCGGCTGGGCCCAGGCCGCGACGGCCCCCGTCACTTTCGGCACCGTGCAGCATATGCTCTTCGACAATGCCAAGCTGCTGCCGGGCGAGACGATCCTGGTCCATGCCGGCGCCAGCGGTATCGGTACCACCGCCGTGTTGATGGCCAAGGCCATCGGCGCGCGGGTCCTCTCCACCGTTGGCAGCGACGAGAAGATGGTCGCGGTCAAGGCGCTCGGTGCCGACCATGTGCTGAACTACCGCAAGGACCGCTTCGAGACCTGGGCCCGGCGGCTGACGGGCAAGAAGGGCGTGGAGGTGGTGTTCGAGCATGTCGGCCCCGATACCTGGGCCGGCAGCCTGCTCTCGCTCAAGCGCGGCGGCCGCCTCGTCACCTGCGGCTCGACCAGCGGCATCTCGGCGGAGACCAATCTCTTCCATCTGTTCCAGCAGCAGATCCGCATCACCGCCTCCTTCGGCGCCACGGTGCGCAATCTGGCCGAGAGCATGCATAAGATGGCGATCGGCGAAGCCTTGCCGGTGATCGACAGCGAGATCCCGCTGGCCGATTTCGACAAGGGCCTGAAGCGCATGGCCGACCGCGCGGTGATCGGCAAGATCATCGTGCATATTCCGTAGGGGTTTTCCCCGGCGAAGCACCCGCACGCTTCCTCAACCGGGCAGTCGCGCGACAAGCGCCACCATGAGGAGCGAGAGAGTCTCGCAGGTTTTGCGTCGCCCGCTATGCCGCCTTGAACGGATCGGCCACCCGCGGCCAATAGGACCGCGTCAGCTTGGTATAGGGGATATCGGCGAAGACCGGCCCCAGCGTGCCCGGGGGGGCGGCATAGAGCACCGCCTTGGCGATGGGCGCGAATCCGGCGTGGAAATGCTGGGTCGATTTCACCAGGACGATCTTGCGGGTCGTGGGATCGAGGCCGACCTTGGTCATGCCCTCGGGATGGAAGGCCTGGCTGCGCTGGGTGGCGAGCACGATGTCCAGTCCGTCGCCGGACACCCAGGCCAGCGAGCCCAGATTGACCGGCGATGGCCCGAAGCGCTGGGTCACATTGTCGGCGAGGCCCTTGACCGTCACATGCATGTCGAGGGGATCACCGGAGCTCACCCCGCATTTGCCGCCGATGCGCAGATCGAAGCTCGCCCCCACCCCCGCCTCCTGGCAGAAGCGCACCGCCATGGGATCCCAGTGATAGCAGCTCGCGACATTGGGGATGGCGCGCTCGCGCACCCGCCGGATGAAGAAGGTCGCATCCCCCGGCGCGCCGCCGCCGGAATTGTCGGAGACATCGGCGATCACCACCGGCCCGCCCGGGATGGCCAGCGCCTGGTCGAGCGCCTCGTCCATATCGAGAAAGCGGGGCTGCGTCGCCTCGCGCAGAGCGAAGAACTCCTCCCCCAGCCGGCGCGCGAGGCTCTCCGCCTTCACCCGATCGCCATCGGCCACCACCAGGGTCTTCACCCCGACATCGGCGACATCGCCCCAGGGAAAGCTATGGCTGAGCGAGACAGAGAGAATCCCGTCCTTTCCCTCCAGCGCATACATCCGATCGACATAGTCGCGCAGCGGCTGCTCGGTGGTGCGGAAGGTCCCGATCATGCGGCAGTCGAAGGCCGCCATCACCGGCCGCGTCTTGCCCTCGGCCGCATCGGCGACATAGGTGAAGAGCTCATCGGCCCGGTCGAGGATATCGGTATGGGGATATTCCTTATAGGCCACGAGAACCGTCGCCTCGCGGACCATGGTGTCGGTGATGTGGCAGTGGAGATCGAGTTCGCCCCCCACCGGCACCTTGGGGCCGACGATGGCGCGGATGCGCCGGAGAATGTCGCCCTCGCAATCGTCGTAGCCCTCCGCCGCCGCGGCGCCATGGAGCGCCAGCACCACCATATCCACCGGCATGGCCTTCTTCAGATCGCCCAGCAGCTCGTCGCGCAGCTTCTCATAGGCCGGCCGCACGATGCGCCCACCCGGCTCGGCGAAGGTGCAGATGCTCTCGACGACCTGCCAGCCCCGCGCCTCCGCCCGCCGGCGCCAGATCAGCATCTGGCCCGAGCAGTAATTGGGCGCCAGGCTCGTTCCGTTGCCATGGGCGAGGAAGCAATCGGCGAAACTCTGGTAGCCCGTCGGGATCGGCGCGAAGGTATTGGTCTCGGTATCGAAGCCAGCGATGAAGACTTTCATGTCGGGACCCGATGAGCTGTGGTTGGGGGGAAAGATCTATGAGCGGCGGCGCTATCCGGCCGTCAGGATATCCTCATAGGCGAAGAGCGCCGGCACGCCGCCGGTATGCACGAAGACGACGGTATCGGTGGACGTGAAGCGCCCCGAGCGCACGAGCCCGATCAGCCCCGACATGGCCTTGCCGGTATAGACGGGATCGATCAGCAGCCCTTCGAGCCGGGCGCAGAGGTCGACTGCCTCGATCATGCCCGGCGTCGGCACGCCATAGCCGGCACCGACATAGTCATCGATGACCTCGATTTCCTTGCGGGTGAAATCGGCGGGATGGCCGAGCTTTGCGGCGGTGCGATTGGCGAGATCGAGGACGAGGCCGGCGATCTCCTCTTCAGAGCCGGCGCAGCTGATGCCGGTTACCGAAATGCCGCTGCCGCGAAGCCCGACAAGCAAACCCGATTGCGTGCCGCCGCTGCCCGAGCAATGGACCACGGCATCGACGATGGTGCCCAAGGCCGCGGCCTGCTGCAGGATCTCCTGCGCGCAGCCGACATAGCCCAGCGCCCCCGTCGGCGTCGATCCGCCGATGGGAATGACGAAGGGCTTCCCGCCCCGCTGGCGCACCACTTCGGCCACTTTCTCCAGCTCCGTCGCCCAGTCGATGTCCCGGGGCACGAAATTGAGCCCGGCGCCGAAGATGCGATCGAGCAGCACATTGCCCGTGCGGTCGTATTCGGGATGGTTGGAGGCGACGTTGCGCGAGAGCACCAGCTCGCATTTCAACCCGTGTCGCGCCGCGGCGGCCGCCGTCTGGCGGCAATGGTTCGACTGCACCCCGCCGGCGGTCACCAGCGTATCGGCGCCCGCGGCGATCGCCTCGCCGAGAATGAACTCCAGCTTGCGGTTCTTGTTGCCGCCGAGCGCCAGGCCGGAGCAATCGTCGCGCTTGGCCAGGATCGTCGGGCCGCCCAGATGGGCCGACAGCCGGGCGAGCGGCTCCAGCGGCGTCGGACTGTGGATG
Organism: Verrucomicrobiia bacterium; assembly: GCA_035482595.1. GTDB lineage: Bacteria > Pseudomonadota > Alphaproteobacteria > Dongiales > Dongiaceae > DASXQK01. Next base: position 2,905 of record DATHQQ010000386.1, on the reverse strand, counting down.
AACCGACGGCGCGGAAATTCTGCAAGCTGCATGGAAAACTTTCCCCGAGGAAAAACCGGTCGGCGCCGCGGAACGACAGGCCGCAATGCCAGACCCCCGAAACGTATTACAATTCGGCGACCCCTATGGCAAGATCGCAGGGCTTAGGGGTGCCGCGAGGAGATACGGGCGATCCGCGCCGAGACTCCCGACACGGCCCTTCAGATGAGCGAATGACAGGGAGCTAAGGGGATGAACAGAATGCTGCGAGGCGTTTTGGCCGCCGGTATCGTCGGCTTCGGCGCCATGAGTGCGATGCTTCTCGCGCCGGTTCCGGCGCAAGCCACCCAGCCGGACGAGCTGGTGCTCGGCAAATCCGGCGACCCGGATACCCTCGATCCGGCGGTGACGGTCACCAATAACAGCTGGACCGCCACATATCCCGCCTATGAGCGGCTTCTGAAATTCAAAGTGGTGGACGGCAAGGGCAGCACCGAGGTCGAAGGCGATGTCGCCAAATCCTGGAGCGCCAGCGACGACGGCAAGACCTGGACCTTCACGCTGGGCGACGGCCATGTCTTCGCCGACGGCAGCCCGGTCAATGCCGCGGCGGTGAAGTTCAGCTTCGATCGCGTCATCAAGATCGCCAAGGGTCCGGCGGATCTCTTCGGCCAGGTCGCCAGCATCGAGGCGCCGGACGATCATACGGTGAAATTCACCTTGAAGGCCGCCTTCGCGCCCTTCCTGGCGACACTGGTGGACGACGGTGCCAGCATCGTCAATCCCAAGGTGATGGAGCATGAGGTCAACGGCGACATGGGCCAGGCCTATCTCTCCGACCACACCATGGGCAGCGGCGCCTATCAGGTGGCGAGCTACGAGAAGAGCCAGCAGATCGTCATGACGCCCAATACCCATTGGACGGCACCCCTCGCCTTCAAGCAGATCGTGATCCGCATCATCAAGGAGGCCTCGGCCCGCCGCCTGCAGCTCGAGAAGGGCGATCTCGATCTGATCGAGGACGTGCCCGTGGACCAGCTGAAGGCACTGGGTGCCGCGCCCGGCGTCAAGGTCGTCGACGAGCCGAGCTTCTTCGTTACCTATCTCTATCTCAACAATACCCACAAGCCCCTCGATAACATCAAGGTGCGCCAGGCGATCTCCTATGCCGTGGACTACAAGGGCATCATCGACGGCATCCTGCTCGGCCAGGGCGTACAGATGCGCGGCGACGTCCCCATCGGCCTCTGGGGCCACGACGACAACGCCATGCAATACAGCTACGACCCGGACAAGGCCAAGGCCCTGCTGGCCGAAGCCGGCGTCAAGGATCTGACCCTCGGCTATCTCTATGCCAAGACCGATCCGAACTGGGAGAACATCGGCCTCGTCCTGCAGCAGAACCTGGCGCCGCTCGGCATCAAGGTCGAGATGCAGGAGAACGCCTATCCCACCATGCGCGACAAGCTGAACAAGGGCGACTTCGACATCGCGTCCGGCAATTGGACGCCGGACTACGCCGATCCCCAGATGTTCATGAACTTCTGGTTCGATTCGAAGCTGCACGGCCTGCCGGGCAACCGCGCCTTCTACACCAACCCGAAGGTCGACGAGCTGATCCGCGCCGCGGAGATCGCACCGACCGAGGAGGCGCGCCTCAAGCTCTATGACGAGGCGCAGAAGATCACGGTGGAGGAAGCGCCCTATGTCCTGCTCTTCCAGCGCAACTACCAGTTCGCCATGCGCGACAATGTGAAGGGCTTCGTCTACAACGCGATGCAGCTGCAGATCTACAACTTCGCCACCATGTCGAAGGGCTCGTAAGAAACTGGGGCGGCCGCTGCTCGCGGCGGCCGCCCCGCTAGCCCAAGACCGCCCCGCATGTCCTTCGCCAATACGATCCGCCGCCGGTTGATCCTCCTCGTCTTCGTCGTCTTCGGCGTCTCGGTCGTCACCTTCGTCATCTCCCATATGATCCCGGGCGACCCGGCGCGCATGATGGCGGGCGAGCGCGCCACCGATGCGACCGTCGCCCATATCCGGGCCGAGCTCGGCCTCGACCAGCCGATCCCCGTGCAATATGTGACCTATGTCCGCGGGCTGCTGCATGGGAATTTCGGCATCTCGATCCGCACCCAGCGGCCGGTGATCGACGATATCCTGCTGTTCTTCCCGGCGACCATCGAGCTCGCCATCGCGGCCTTGCTGCTGGCCATCATCCTCGGCGTTCCGCTGGGCGTGCTCTCGGCCGTGGCCAAGGACAAGGCCGTGGACCAGGTGAGCCGGACCATCTCGGTCACGGGAATCTCCACCCCCGCCTTCTGGCTGGGGCTGCTGCTGATCTATGTCTTCTATGGCCGGCTGGGCATCCTGCCGGGCTCCGGTCGGATCGCCAGCGACATCCCGCCGCCCCATACCGTCACCGGCTTCTACACCATCGATGCGCTGATCGCGGGCAACGGCCGGGCCTTTGTCAGCGCCCTCCTCCACCTCATCCTGCCGGCGCTGACCCTGGGCTTCGTCCATCTCGGCATCGTCACCCGCCAGATCCGCTCGGCCATGCTGGAGGTGCTGCAGGAGGATTATATCCGCACCGCGCGTGCCAGCGGCATCTCGCGGCTGCGCATCGTCTTCCACTATGCGCTGCGCAATGCGCTGATCCCTTCCGTCACCATGATCGGGCTCGCCTTCGGCGACCTGCTCTATGGCGCGGTGCTGACCGAGACGGTCTTCGCCTGGCCGGGCATGGGCAATTACGTCGTGCAGTCCATCACTGCGCTCGACTTCCCCGCGATCATGGGCTTCACCGTCGTGGCCTCGACCGCCTATGTGCTGCTGAACATGCTGGTGGATCTGCTCTACATGGCCCTCGACCCGCAGATCCGCGAGGTCGGCTGATGGCCAATACGGAGCTCATGGAAGGCCG
>DATHQQ010000385.1:0-2873 GCA_035482595.1 Verrucomicrobiia bacterium | reverse complement strand
ACGCCGGCCGTCAGGATCAGCGCACCGCTCAGGACGGCGTTGATCAGGTTGCGGGCCGCCTCCCCGCCGAGATCCGTTCGAGACATGACGGCGATGGTCAGGCAAGTCGCGGGCAAGCTTCCCGCCGCAAGCCTTCCCACGATCCGCCAATCGATGGTGCGATAGGCGCCGTGGACCAAGGTCCCGCCGGTCTTGGTGACGGCGGCGTAGAGAAGATCGGTGCCAACGGCGGTCGCGGGATGAATGCCGAACAACAGGATCAGAAGCGGCGTCATCAGCGATCCGCCACCGACCCCCGTCATGCCGACGAGAGCACCGACGCAGAATCCGGAGATCGTGTAGAGCGGGTTGAGCCAGTGCAGGGTCACGATCTCGTTCATGCCTCGCGCTCAGGGGCAGGACCGCCGCGTCGGGCCATCCTATTCCGGGCTGCAGCTTAGCCGCTGCCGAGCCTCGCCGCAGGCCTTTCGACGAGACCCCCTGTGCCGGGTCGACCGGGGTTCTGTGCAAGATGTCCCGCCCTCCCCGCCCGGCCATATCACCCGGCGGTGCATCGGTCATGGCCGCCGCAGCTCTTGTCCGCAATGGCCTTCGCCGCGGCCCCATGGCGCAGCTCGATGACCGAGGGACGCCCGTCGGCCGCGGGCTGATAGGCGAGCGAGAAGCTGGCCAGGCTGCGCTCGACGGTCTCCGCCGTGACCTTGTCGCCGGTCTCGAAGGCATCGAAGCCGCAGCGGTGCATGAAGAGCAGCAGATCGCGTACCACCTTGCCGGTTGCGCGGATCTCGCCCCGATAGCCGAAGCGCTCGCGCAGCAGGCGCGCCTGGGAGAGCGCGCGGCCGTCGTTGAACTTGGGGAATTCGAGGGCGACCACCGCGAGGCGCTCGAGATCGCCCGCGATCTGCTCCACCGGATCCCCGGGCTTCAGACGGAGGCCGAGCGGATCGCGGCGCTGCTCGATGAGGCCCCGCTCCTCCTGCCAGCGCGCCAGGCCGATGATGACCGCGCCCTCGCCCGGCAACGGCTCGCCATCGGCAACATGCACAAATTGATCGGCAATGGCGCGACCCGCCTTAATGAGCGGCATAGAGCTTCTCCTTGAAGGGTGCCTGGCCCAGGCGGCGATAGGCGTCGAGGAAGCGTTCGCCCTCCTGGCGCCGGTCGAGATAGACGTCGAGGATCGTCTCCACCGCGTCGACCACGCTCTCGGCCGAGAAGGCGGGGCCGATGATGTCGCCGATGCTGGCGTTCTCATCGGCGCTGCCGCCCAGCGTCACCTGGTAGAATTCCTCGCCCTTCTTGTCGACGCCGAGAATGCCGATATGGCCGACATGATGATGGCCGCAGGCATTGATGCAGCCCGAGATCTTGATGCCGAGCTCGCCGATCTGGCGCTGGCGCTCGGGATCGGCGAAGCGGCTGCTGAGCCGCTGGGCGATGGGAATGGCCCGGGCATTGGCCAGACTGCAGTAGTCCAGCCCCGGGCAGGCGATGATGTCGCCGACCAGGCCGATATTGGGTGTGGCGAGGCCGAGCGCCGTCAGACGGTCCCAAAGCGCCGGCAGATCGGCGCGACGGACATGGGGCAGCACCAGATTCTGCGCATGGGACACCCGGATCTCGCCGTAGCTGTAGGCATCGGCCAGATCGGCGACCGCCTCCATCTGCGCCGCCGTGGCATCGCCGGGAATGCCGCCGTCAGGCTTCAGCGAGAGAGTGACGATGGCATAGCCCGGCTGGCGGTGAGCGGCGACATTGCTGCGCATCCAGGGCGCGAAGGCCTTCGCCTCGACGCGCTTGGCGACGATCTCCGGGGGAAAGGGATCGGCCGGGGCGAAGCCGGGGGGCGCGAATTGCGCCTCGATGCGCTCGATCTCGGCCGCCGGCAGGGTCAGCGGGCCGTCCTTGATCCGGGCCCATTCCTCCTCCACCGCCTCGGTGAATTTGGCTGCGCCGACGGCGGTGACCAGGATCTTGATCCGCGATTTATAGAGATTGTCGCGCCGGCCGAGCAGATTGTAGGTGCGCAGCACCGCCTCGAGATAGGAGAGCAGATGCTGCTTCGGCAGGAAGTCGCGAACCGTGACGCCGATGGCGGGCGTGCGCCCCTGCCCGCCTCCCACGATCACCTCGAAGCCGATCTCGCCGGCCGCGTTCTTATGCATGCGCAGGCCGATGTCATGAACCTTCACCGCCGCCCGGTCATGGGGCGCGCCGGTGATGGCGATCTTGAACTTGCGCGGCAGGAAGGAGAATTCGGGATGGAAGGTCGACCATTGCCGGACGATCTCGCACCAGATCCGCGGATCCTCGATCTCATCGGCGGCCGCACCGGCGAAATGATCGGCGGTGACGTTGCGGATGCAATTGCCGCTGGTCTGGATGCCGTGCATCTCGACCTCGGCCAGCTCGGCCAGGATATCCGGCGTCTCCTCCAGCTTGATCCAGTTGAACTGGATATTCTGGCGGGTGGTGAAATGGCCATAGCCGCGATCGTAGCGCCGGGCAATCCGGGCGAGGCGGCGCAGCTGGGGAGAGCTCAGCGTCCCATAGGGGATGGCGATCCGCAGCATATAGGCATGGAGTTGAAGGTAGAGGCCGTTCATCAGCCGCAAGGGCTTGAACTCGTCCTCGCTGATCTCGCCTGCGATGCGCCGGGCGACCTGCTCGCGGAATTGATCCACGCGCTCGGCGACCAGGCTGCGGTCGTAATTGTCATATGCGTACATCGCTAGTTTCCTTCCGCCAGAGATATCCCCGTATGGCCGAACTCCCCCACGCTGGGCCCCTCGGCCCGGATGCGCTCGCGATAGCGCGTTGGGGACCAGCCGCCACCACTCGACGCGACCTCGATGAGATAGGGAGCCACGACC
>DATHQQ010000384.1:0-2343 GCA_035482595.1 Verrucomicrobiia bacterium | reverse complement strand
GCGGCAAGCGGCCGGGAACGCTCGCCGATTATGAGGAATTCACCAAGCTCGCCCAGCATTTCGACGTTATCCATCTGCTGGGTGCCAGCGTCGAGCCGCAGGACATCCCCATCCAGTTCCGCCATCTCGACGTGACGCGGACCCAGCTCACCCTCGGCGACAAGGCGCCTTTCGTCTATGCCCGCGGCCCCGGGCAGGTCCGGGATTGCTTCGAGATGATCGCGCTCGGCCATGGCATCTCGGCCGAGGAATTCATGGGCCGGGCCCATTGCTACACCGTGATCAACACCAACTCCCCGCTCCAGCTCGATATCCCCATGTCGCAAGGCATCCTCGATTTCGCCGCGGCGGGACAGCTCCTGGTGATCACGCCTTTCACCTTGGCGGGGGCCATGGCGCCGGTGACGATTCCCGGCGCCCTCACACAAGCCCATGCCGAGGCGCTGGCGGGCATCACGCTCGCCCAGATCGTGCGGGCGGGCGCGCCGGTGGTCTATGGCAGCTTCACAAGCAATGTCGACATGCGTTCCGGCGCGCCCGCCTTCGGAACGCCGGAATATGTGAAGGCGAATTTCGGGGCGGGCCAGCTGGCGCGGCGTCTGGGCATTCCCTGGCGCTCCTCCAACGCCAACGCCTCCAACATCGCCGATGCCCAGGCGGCCTATGAATCCGAGATGTCACTCTGGGGCGCCATCATGGGCGGCTGCAATTTCCTGATCCATGGTGCGGGCTGGCTCGAGGGCGGGCTCACCGCCTCGCTGGAGAAGTTCATCCTCGATATCGAGATGCTGCAGATGTTCGCCGAGCTCTTCCAGCCGGTCGCCTTCTCCGAGGACGAGATGGCCTTCGAGGATATCCGCGAGGTCGGCCCCGGCGGCCATTTCTTCGCCGCGCCCCATACCATGAGCCGCTACCAGAGCGCCTTCTACGCGCCGCTGGTCTCCGACTGGCGCAATTTCGGCCAATGGACCGAGGATGGATCGAAGACCGCGACAGAGCGCGCCAATCTGATCTGGAAGCGCACTTTGGCGGCGTTCACCCCGCCGCCGCTCGATCCCGGCCGCGCCGAGGCGCTGGCGGATTTCGTGGCGCGGCGACGGGCGGAGGGCGGCGCGCCGCCGGTGTCTTAGGCGCCTCAGAGCGAGCTTGGCCGCAGCTCAGCGTAATAGCCTCGATAGGTCGCGCAGATCTCGGCCATGGTGGTCTGCCGCCTCGCCGATCTCCTCGAAGGGCAGGCTACGGCGATTGACCCAAAAGGTTTGATAACCGAACCACTTGGCCCCCACGGCATCCCAGGCATTGCTGGAGACGAACAGGATCTGCGCCGCCGGCAGGCTGAAGGTCTCCGTGCCAAGGCGATAGGCGGCAGGCGCGGTCTTGAACTGGCGGACGGCGTCGACCGAGATCAGATGATCGAAAAGGGGCGTGAGCCCCGCCGCGGAGACGACGCTCGCCAGCATGCCGGGATCGCCATTGGAGAGAATCCCCAGGCGCGAGCCCCGAGTTTTCATTTCGCCCAGGACCTCGGCGACTTCGGGAAAGGCGGGAAGCCGGCGGTAGGTTTCCATCAGTGCCGCGATCCGCGCCTCGTCCATGCCGAGATCGAGAGCCTTGCTCGTATAGCTGAGCGCCTTGATCGTCAGCTCCCAGAAGGGTTCGTAGAAGCGGCTGCCGCCCGAGGAAGGATCGCTCTGGGTGATGAGGCGGGTGTATTCGATCTGCTTGTCGCGCAGCATTGCGGCCGCCGCCACACCCTTGCCGGGATACCAGGCCTCGAGCTGCGCGCCGATGGCATAGACATCGAAGAGCGTGCCATAGGCATCGAAGAGCAGGGCCTCGGGCATTCCGCCTCCCGCCTCAGATGCCCTGCCGCCTCACGCCGGCTCGGTCAGCCGGATCGCGGCGGCGGCCAGCACGCGGGCGATGCCGAGCGCCGCCTCCTCGCCGTCCGGGCCGGCGAATTCGCGGGCGCCCTCATCGGTGTGAAAGCGCCAGCCGCCGGGGCGGCCGATGCCGATGAGGGCGGATGGTACGCGCTGCGAGATGTTCCCGAAATCGGTCGCGAAGGGCAGCGGCGGGGAATCCTCGACGAAATCGCGGCCGGCGGCGGCGAATGCCGCCGCGACTGCCGCGCTCACGCGAGCATCCGGCCGCACGCCGCAGACCAGCGGGCCGTCCGTCCAGCGCGCGCCCGCGAGGACCTCGCGCAGCGGCTGGGCCGCCGCCGCCAGCCCCGCTTCGTCATCGGCGAAGATGAGGAATGTCGCCTTCAGGACCAGGCCGGTGCCTTCCTCGACATCGCCGTCCAGCTCCATATGCTCGAGAATGACGCGCGCGGGGTCG
>DATHQQ010000383.1:0-2007 GCA_035482595.1 Verrucomicrobiia bacterium | reverse complement strand
CCGACGTCACCTCGAGCCGGGCGGTGATCAATCTCTGCGGGCCAAAGGCGCGCCAGGTCCTGGAGCGGGTGGCCGAGCAGGATGTGAGCAATGCTGGCTTTCCCTTCGCCACGGCACGGGAGATCACCCTGGGCGCGGCGCCGGTGCTCGCCATCCGCATCGGCTATGTGGGCGAGCTCGGCTGGGAGCTGCATATCCCGACGGAGTTCGGGGCCCATGTCTATGAATGCCTCGCCGCGGCGGGTGCCGGTCTCGGCATCGCCGATGTCGGCTATCGCGCCATCGATACGCTCAGGATGGAGAAGGGCTATCTCTATTGGAGCTCCGACATTACCCCCGACTACAATCCATTTGAGGCCGGGCTCGGGGCCCGGGTCGCACTGACCAAGGGCCCCTTCATCGGCCGCGAGGCGCTGCAGCGGGTCAAGCAGGAGGGGCCGCGGCGGAAGCTCGCCACCTTCACCCTCGAGCGGCCGCTCTCCGTCTTCGGCGGGGAAGCAATCCTGCATGAGGGCCGGGTGGTCTCCGTGACCTCCAGCGCCAATTTCGGCCATACGATCGGCAAGCCCATCGTCTATGGCTATCTGCCGGCAGAGCTGGCCGAGGCGCGGGATTTCGCGGTCGAGGCCTTCGGCGAGCAGGCGCCGGCCATCCGCCGCGATGGCCCGCTCTACGATCCGGCGAATGCGCGGCTGAAGGCGTGAGGGGGGAATGACGATGGATCAAGATGTGCTCGCGGCCCTGCAGCGGATTCCCCTATTGGCAGCCGCCGCCCCGGAGCGCCTCGCGGTGGAGCGGCTGGGCGGGCTCACCAACCGCAACTACAAGATCACCACGCTTGGCGATCGCCCCGGGGATTCCTATGTCATGCGCATCCCCGGCGAGAAGACCGGCGATTACATCAACCGCGCCGTCGAGGCCCATAACGCCAAGGCCGCCGCGGCCGCTGGGGTGAATGCCGAGGTGCTGTTCTTCGACGCCGGCGACGGGCTGATGCTCTGCCGCTTCCTCGAGGGCTGCCTCACCATGTCGCCCGAGCTGTTCCAGATGCGGCCGGGGGCGCCGGCGCGCGCTGCCCGGGCGCTGCGCCAGATGCACCGCTCGGGCCAGAGCTTCGAGTTCCGCTTCGAGCTCTTCAGCATGATCGACGACTATCTGAAGCTGCTGGCCAAGCTGGGCGCCGAGCTGCCCGAGGGCTATCACGCCGTGGTCGAGGAGGCGGGTAAGCTGCATGGCCCTCGACAGCCATCCCGTGTCGCTCGCGCCCTGCCACTGCGATCCCTTGTCCGAGAATTTCCTCGATGACGGGACGCGCATGTGGGTGGTGGATTGGGAGTATTCCGGCATGAACGACCCGATCTGGGACCTGGGTGACATGTCGGTGGAGGCCGGTCTCGACGAGGCCGGCGACCGGGAGATGATGGCGGCCTATTGCGAAGGCCCCGTGCCCCGCGCGCTCTACGGCCGCATGGTGATCTACAAGGCCATGTGCGATCTGCTCTGGACCCTCTGGGGCCTGATCCAGCATGCCAACAAGAATCCGGTCGACGATTTCTGGGCCTATGCGCTGCGCCGGTTCGAGCGCTGCAAGGCGCTGATGGCCACGTCCGATTTCGCCCGCCATCTGGAGGCCATCGCCACCGACGCGAAGTGAGGCAGAGGGCCGCGCCGACCTTCGCGATGGGTTCCTCCCTCTCCCGCTTCGAAGCGCGGGAGAGGGTCTAAGTCATTACGCCACGCCGTGATCCCTGAACCAGGCCAGCAACCGCTTCCAGCCGTCCTTGGCCTGCTCCGGGCGGTAGCTCGCGCGGTAGTCGGCATTGAACCCATGGGGCGTATCGGGATAGACGACGATCTCGCTGGGACTGCCCGCGGCCTTCAGCGCATCCTGCATGGCCTGGATCTGGGTCATGGGAATGCCGCCATCGGCGCCGCCGTAGAGCCCCAGCACCGGCACCTTGAGCTGGGGCACCACGTCGATCGGATCGACCGGGGTCATCTCGCTCT
>DATHQQ010000382.1:0-3325 GCA_035482595.1 Verrucomicrobiia bacterium | reverse complement strand
GCCGCGGGGATTGCGCGCCTGGGGCTTCAGCGCCATGAGCACGAGGAGCGGCACCAGCACCGTGCGGGCCCAATAGGAGATCTTGTCGAGATGGAAGGGAAACCACCGCGGCAGCAGCATGATCTCCACCGGCATCACGGGCACGCCGCGCCAGGGGATCTGCGCGAAAAGGGCGAGCATCGCACGGGTGAACACATTGCAGGTGGCGGCCCCGCCATGGGCGAGGATCGCCTCGCGGGCCCGGACCATATGGGGGGCATCGACCGGATCGCCGATCATCTTCAGGGCGAAATAGGCCTTCACGCTGGCGCTGATGTTGAAGGCGCCCTCATGGAACAGGGGCCAGCCGCCATGGGCGGCCTGGATGCGCCGGAGATAATTGGCGATCTTGGCTTCGAGCTCGAGGTCTGCCGGCTCGCCCAGGAAATGCTTCAGCAGGACATATTCGGCCGGAATCGTCGCATCGGCCTCCAGCTCGAAGACCCAATGGCCGTCCTCGCGCTGGAGGGCGAGTATGGCCTCCGTCGCCCGGCCGATCGCGCCTTCGAGATCGGCCGGCGAGGCGGCAAGGTCGGCAATTGAGGGTTGCACGGAGGGGACGGCCTGCATCGCTGTTCCTGGGTCGGAAGAGGCTTTACCCGGCCGCCGCCCCGCTCACAAGCCCTTTGACAGAAGGGATTCGGCCGCCCGGTTGCCGGAGCGGATGGCGCCTTCGATGGTCGCCGGCAGGCCGGTCGCCGTCCAATCCCCCGCCAGACGCAGATTGGGCCAGCGCGTTTCAGCCCCCGGCCGCCTCGCCTCCTCCGCCGGCAGAGCGGCAAATGTGGCCCGGCGCTCCTTGACGATCTGCCAGGCCGGCAGGCTGGGTCCGAGACCGGTGAGAGCCGCCACCTCGCCCCAAAGCTCGCGGGCCAGTTCCTCGCGATCCCGGTCGATCAGCCGGTCGGCGCCGCTGATGGTGATCGAAAGGCGGTTCTCGAAGGCGAACAGCCATTCGACCGTGCCGCCGATGACGCCGAGGAGCGCCGGCCAGCCCGGCGGGGCATCGATCTTGAAATGGGCATTGAGGATGGCCCGGAAGCTCTCCGGCGCCGTGATCTCCGGCAGCAACGCCTTGGCAACGGGGGCGGGCAAAGCCAGGATCACCCCATCGCCGGGCGCCAGCGCCACGGCCTCCTCGCCGAAATCCAGCGCGCTGGCCCGTCCCTCGGCAAGGACGATCCGGCGCAGGCGATGGCCGAAGCGCAAGGCCACGCCCCGGGCCTGGAGCCAGGCGAGCGCCGGATCGACGAAGGCGGCGGAGAGACCCCGCGCCGCCACCAAAGGCCGGCAGGCCTCGCCGCCTTTGAGCAGCGTTTCCTTCAGGATCGTACCGGCGAGACGGGCCGAGGCGGGCTCCGGCTCGGTATTGAGGGCGGCCAGCAGCAGAGGCCGCAGGAGCCGGTCATAGACGCGGCCGCGGCAGGCCATGACCTCGGCGATGCTGGCCTCGGGCCCTGCAGTCAGCAGGCGCCAGGCGCCGAGATAATCCAGCGCCCCGGTCCCCGGCACGCGGGCCCGGGCTGAGAAGATCCACCAGGGCAGGCGTCCGTCATTGATCAGGATCCGCCAGCGGCCTCCATCCGCCAGATCGGCGAAGTCGAAGCTGGCATGCGTCGGCCCGAGAAGAGCGTTCTCGGCGCCGATGCGCCGCAGAAAGCCCAGCGCCGCGTGATTGGCCGAGAGCAGGAGATGATTGCCGTTGTCGATCACCTGATCCAGCGCCGGCTCGTAATAGGAGCGGCAGCGCCCGCCGGCGTGATCCGTCGCCTCATGGAGGACGATCTCGACGGCGTCTTCGGCGAGGCGGACCGCCGCGGCAAGCCCGGCGAGCCCCGCGCCGACGATGTGAAGGACGGGCCGCGGCATCAGAAGAATCTGTCGGCGAGAAGCATCCAGAGAAGACGCGCGCGGCCGATCTTCACGCGCTGCCGCGGCGCGTGCCAGCCCTGGCGCGTCATGCGCTCGAGGATATGGCGATAGACCTGGGCCATCAGCCGGGGGGCCAGGGTGGCGCGGCGCGGGCAGCGGGCGATGATCGCGCCTGCGGCGGCGAAATGCCCGCGGGCGCGGGCGGCGACCACGGCGCAGGCGCGGTCCAGCGCCGGATCGGCCAGCACCGCCGCCGGCTCGCGCGCGGCGATGCCCGCATCCTCCAGGGCCTCGCGCGGCAGATAGAGCCGGCCGACCGCGGCATCCTCGTCGAGGTCGCGCAGGATATTGGTGAGCTGCAGGGCGCGGCCGAGCTCATGGGCGAGATCGCGCCCCTCGGCCTCGCCGAGACCGAAGATCCTGACCGAGAGGCGGCCCACGGCACTGGCGACGCGGTCGCAATAGAGATCGAGAACGGCAAAATCCGGGGCCCGGATATCCTGCTCGACATCCATTTCCATGCCGTCGATGACGGCGAGAAAATCCTCCCGCGCCAGGCCGAAGCGCTTGGCCGTGGCTGCGAGCCGGCCGAGCCCAGGCGGCGGCTCGCCGGCATAGAGCCCGTCGATATTCTCCCGCCACCGATCGAGGCCGGCGCGCCGCTCCGCTTGCGGGGCCTGGCCATCGGCGATGTCGTCGACAGCGCGGCAGAAGGCGTAGATCTCATACATGGCGTCGCGCTGGGGGGCCGGCAGCACGCGCATGGCGGTGTAGAAGGAGCTGCCCGAGCTGCGGGCCGCCGTGCTCGCCGGTCCCTCGGCGACCGCGGATTCGATTGCCTCGCTTGCCCCCGCCGTCTGGGTCATGGCCGGTGGCCCGACTGCGGCTTCACCGCCGGACGATGGATGAGGCGGCTCACCAGAGTCTGCCCCATGGCCAGCAGCGCCAGCGGCGCGGATTCGAGACCCGAGAGATGAACGCGCTCGCTCAAAGGATCTCGCTGGGCGAGACCGGCGGTGAGGCGCGCCGCCAGGCGATGGATCACGGAGACCTCCAAGGCCAAGCGCCGGTCGGTGATCTGGAGGGCAAAGGGCGCGGCCTCGTCCAGGAGGAGCGCCGTCCGTGCGGCCAGGTCGCGGATGCAGGCGAGGAGCTCTTTCGAGGCGCGCGGCGCCGCCAGCGCCTCGGGGCCGGTGCCCGCGGCAGCGAAGGCATCGACCGGGATATAGACCCGATCGAGGTCGCGATAATCCTTTCCGCAATCCTGCAGATGGTTGATCACCTGCAGCGCCGCGCAGAGGGCGTCCGAGGCGGGCCAGGTCGATCGTGCCTCGCCATGGACGTCGAGGACGAAGCGGCCGACCGGCATGGCCGAGAAGGCGCAGTAATCCATGAGGTCGTCCCAATCGGCATA